>JBAQFY010000293.1:0-4524 GCA_049287505.1 Sedimentisphaerales bacterium
TTTTAATCCTCTGTCATTGCGAGCGAGGCGTAGCCGAGCGCGGCAATCTTATCCGTTACGTTTTAGATTGCCTAACTGCGTTAACAATGACGGTTTTTCCTTATTACGCTCTATGAGTTTAGCTGCGATTGCCGCCTGGCCAACGGATATTCCACCGTCGTTTGACGGTACTTCACGGTTAAATAATACGGAAAAATCATTTTCTTTCAACTGGGTAATCAAGCGGTTCGTCAAATAGCGATTACAAAAAACCCCGCCGCTAAGCGCTACGGTGTTCAAGTACGTTTCCGATCTGTAAACTAAAGCAAAACCGAGTAGAATTTCCGAAATAGTATTGTGAAACTTTGCCGAGATTATTCCCGCACCAACTTTGTTTTGCACATCATCGACAATCTGTCTTATGGTTTTGTCCAGGGCAAACCAGCAGGGTTCGCCCGGCGGAGAATACATCTCGAGTTCGTAGTAATCTTCAATATCAGCAACGGCGATGGCCTCAAGTGCCATCGGCAGTTGGGCATCGAAGTGGTTGTAGCTGCCCAGGCCGAGCATTGCTGCTACCGCATCGAAAACCCTGCCCAAGCTGGAAGTCTCTACACAATTAACGCCTTTCTCAAGTTGCTCTGATATAATCTGTAGTTTGTTTGTGTCAGGCTCGATTCGTTCAAGCAGCCACTCGAATTTCCGTAAAGTAAATTTGCTGCCGTATGCTTTTTTTAATAATGACAGAGCGGGTCTTACGGCCTCTTTGCTTGCCTTATCCGCTCCTGCCAGTGAATAATAGGCCAAGTGGCCAAATCGTTCAAATTTCTCTAATGATGCAATCAGGCACTCGCAGCCCCAGATAGCTCCATCCGTTCCGTAGCCGGTGCCGTCCGCTGCAAGTCCGATGACAGGCCCGCTAAGGCCGTGCTCGGCCAACACGGATGCAATATGCGCCCAGTGATGCTGAATGCCAATCGCTTTTGAACTCTCCAGCGACAGTGCATATTGTGTGGATAGATAGCCCGGGTGAAGGTCATAGGCCGCTACTTTGGGGTTGACTTCGAACAATTTAGCTAAGTGCTCGATTGAATTGATGTAGTGATGATAGACCTCTGCATCCTCAAGGTCGCCTATATGTTCGCTGCAGATAAACTGGTTTTGTTTTGCAAAACAGAAAGTGTTTTTCAAATCCGCCCCCGCTGCTAATATTTCCTGCCGGCAGTTTTGTTCCGTAAAGATTGGACTCGGCACATATCCTCTGGCTCTTCTTAAAAGCACCGGCTGTTCATCCACAAAGTGAACAATCGAATCATCAACCTGTCGGTAAATCTCTCTATTATGCATCAAGAAGGTATCTGCAACATCACCGAGTCTTTCCAGAGCCAAATCATTTTTGCAAATCAGCGGCTCATCCGAAATATTACCGCTGGTCATAACCAAAACATCTATCCCCAAGCCGTTTAACTGCTCGAACAAAAGATGATGCAGCGGAGCATAACAGAGCATAAAACCGTAAGTGTCAACTCCTTCAGCGACTGATGGGGCTATTGAGCTGTTTGGTTTTTTGGGCAATAAAACAATCGGGCTTTGCGGACTCTTTAAAACCTGCTCTGCTGATTCACTCACAATTGCATATTTTTTTATCTTTTCAATCGAATCAGCCATCATAGCAAATGGCTTATGGTCTCGCTTCTTGCGTTCCCGCAATCTTTCCACCGCCTTGTTGTTAAGCGCATCGACCGCTAAGTGAAATCCTCCGATACCTTTTATTGCTGTAATTTTTCCGGCCGAAAGTAAATGCGCGGTTTCAGCGCTCACCTTCTCGGTTTGCATTTCGATTGTTTTTCCTTTGTTGTCTGTCAGCCGGATTTTCGGCCCGCACTCACCGCAGGCAACGGGCTGGGCGTGGAAACGACGGTCGGCTACGTCCGTGTATTGAGCAGCGCATTTATTACACATCTTGAAGACCGACATCGTTGTATTAGGCCTGTCGTAGGGAATGTTTTTGACTATTGAATATCTTGGCCCGCAGTTAGTGCAGTTTATAAATGGATAGCCGTACCGAAAATCCTCTTCATTACCCATCTCCGCGAGGCAATCTCGACAGGTAGCGATATCAGCGGTTACCTGTGACAGCGGTGAACCTTGCGAATCGCTGCTTCTGATGATGAATTCACTTTCATCTTCGACTGTCGGGATATCGACTGCGTTACAGGATTTTATTTCTGCCAATGGCGGCTTGTCGGCAGCGGATTGCAATCGAACTAAGAACTCCGCTATCTTTTCTGCTCGTCCCTGCAATTCGATAGTAACGCCTTTTGTGTCGTTATAGACGAAGCCGGAGAGATCCAGCATACCTGCTATTCTATACACAGCCGGCCGAAAGCCAACTCCCTGCACCCGACCCGTTATGAATATTCTTTGTCTTTTAATCACAATCTTTTTTTCTTATATTCTTTATTGATGACTATTGATTACTAATCGATAATTATTTAGAATGTAAACAAAAGATAAAAATAGTAAATAGAAAATAATAAATAATAAAGGGTACATCGTCTGGGGCCATAGCTCAGTTGGGAGAGCGCTTGCATGGCATGCAAGAGGTCGTGGGTTCGAATCCCATTGGCTCCATTGCTTCTTAACGACCGGCTCGCTCACACACTTATCAGATATGTTTATTTATCCGCCTTGCAATGCAGCAGTCAGCAGGAGGTTTCCATTATAAATACATTGCTGCCCCCGCCGGACTTTCTTCCAAGAACATAAAAGCATTCATTCCCCCCGGAAGAAACGAGTATATCAAGGTCGTCCCCTTCAAAAACTTCTGACAAATAGGTGGCCTGCAGGAAATGGAAGTTTCCCTTGAATTTGAATATTCTTCTCAATGCGTCAATGCCCCATCGCACATATTCCGTATTGTTTACATGTCCATTCAAATCTATCGAGCTATACGGCACGCGCATTTGCTCAACGTCACTATAGCTACCTCGCGGTTCTAATCTGCTCAGCTCACCTGATATCGCCTTGGGCCCGCTTTTTGGCAAGCCCAGTTCAAGTCGGAATAGATTCTTCGGTCGGTTCTTCTGTCTATCCAATACCATCCATTCGCTGCCGGCTCTCAATAGCTCGCGACCATATTGGTCTTTACCGACAAAATCTCTTCTTGCCATTAAACGAGTATATCCACTTGGCCATGTTTTGATGGTAACTATATCGTTCCATTTCGGAAATCTATCGATTTCTATTCTGAGGTTCGACAGCACCCAGTAGCTGTTTATTTCATTCATTTTGCCAAGTCCAAGGCAAAGTTGTTCTGCATGAAGAGCTGCGATTTCTTGTAAATACTGCATAAGCAAAGGTGTCTTGATGTTTCCATCAGCCTGGCACTCATACGTCTTAACTGTGAATTTACCTTCTTTAATTTCGCTCGCCTCGTTGTGCACCCGAGTTGCTCCTAATATGACCTTGCTTACTTAATCATGCTCATTATAATTGCTGTTTATCCTATTTGCAAAGACGTAACTCTATTGGCTTATGTATAGCTCGTCCGCTATTGCCCTAAAACAAAGGGGCCTATACCGTTTGATTCGGTATAAGCCCCGAATTAACACAAATCTGCTATATCAACCCCGTTAGATATGAAAAATACGGCGTTATTTAACGGGGTCAACCACGCCCCCATATCTTGCTTCGCAATCCGCAGTCCACAGGATGCCTTACGGCAGAAGCAATGGGGGCCGGCTAAATCCCAGCTTATGGCGCCGGAGGATACAATCGAATGTCATCAAAGTACATCGTACCTGAGCCACCCGCTACCGGATTCTTCTTGTTACCAAGACCAAGGGCAATCGTATTGACGTTAGCAAGGTTCACGCCCTGGTCTGCAAACGCCTGCAGGTCGATATTCCATTGGGTCCAGGTACCTATCTGCGCTGCATTTGGATTATCATGAGAGACGACCGCACTGCCATTGAGAGCAACGTACAACGTCTCGGCAGCGTTAGCCGAAATGCCTCTGAACCAAATCGTCAGCGTGGTGACACCTTTCTCGGTCCAGTCGCGCGGGTAAGTCAGCGTCTTCTCCACCTCTGAATACATAAGGATGCTGTTGTCGTAGAATACAGGCATTGATTGGCTGCCTCTATGAACGATAGTTTCCTCACAATAAGAACCGGTGGTTTCGTCGCCAACCATCGAGCCGGTTCCGTTACCGGGATAGGGCGGTAAAGTAGGATGCGAGGCATAGCCAAAGCCATCTTTCCATGCCCACCATATCTCGTTGTTGCCAACGTCGTAGTCCTCAAAATCATCGACTATAAGGAAGTTGGCGGTCGTAAATCTCCAGACACTGCCTGTCCACGGACTGTCGGGATTGGTGTTATTGACCTCATCAACCCGCCAGTAGTAAGTGGTATCCCACAGGAGCTTTCCAGGGTCATAACTTTCAGAACCGAGGTTCCTGGTGCCTTTGTACTCTGGCGAACTCGTACCGGCGTTTTTCACAGCATCTTTATCATCGCCGAAATAGACCTGATGCGAAGC
>JBAQFY010000294.1:0-6529 GCA_049287505.1 Sedimentisphaerales bacterium
CCATGCCCACCATATTTCGTTGTTGCCAACGTCGTAGTCCTCAAAATCATCCACGATAAGAAAGTTGGCGGTCGTAAAGCTCCAGACAGGACCCACCCACGGACTGTCGGGATTGACGTTATTAACCTCGTCAACACGCCAATAGTAAGTGGTATCCCACAGGAGTTTTCCGGGGTCATAGCTCTCGGAACCAAGGGCCTTAGTGCCTTTGTACTCCGGCGAACCGGTATTGGCATTGCGTACGGCCTCTTTATCTGTGCCGAAATAGACCTCATGCGAAGCAGCATTATCTCCCGGCGACCAGGTAAGAATTTGTGTCTGCTTTACATCCACAGCGCCGTTAGCCGGCTTCAGGCTCACGACTGCACCCTGAGTAGTAAAGCTCCAGACGTCGCCTTTATAGGTGTTGATAATATCAAACTCATCGACCCTCCAGTAGTAAGTCTTACCTGATTTAAGTGGGCCGGGATTATAGGTCGCAGTTCCCTGAGGAAGGCCCCCGGCGGCATTGTTCACATTGTCAAAATTGTCGCCGAAATACACGGTGTGCAATTTCGCACCGAAACCTCCCGTCCAGCTAAGCTTCACATCCAGGGCTACAAGCTCGGCACTATCAGCCGGCTTGGCACTGTATGCAGTCTTGGGAGGAATACTAAAGCTCCAGACATCGCCTTTCCACGGACTGTTCGGCTCGGTGTCATTGACCTCATCGATTCGCCAGTAGTATGTCGTGCCTGGGACGAGACCGTCGGGGAAAGGAAATCCGGGAAAGCCGACGACAAAATATGTCGAGGCCTGGTTGCCCCGGAATGCACCTTCGGCGCCGTCATTCACATCATCATAATTGTCGCCCAAATACACATCGTGCGAGACCGCAAAATCTCCCGCCCGCCAGGAAAGGCTCACCCACGTATCAGGATGCAGGACACCATCAGTCGGGGTAGGGCTCGATGCATACGGATATCCTTCGCCAACACCCATGACAAGCCCCAAAATCTCCTGCTCCGTCAGCGCCCGGTTAAAAACTGCAGCTTCGTCGATAATCCCACGGACGTATCTGGGACTATAAGAATAACCAATCTGCAGGGCACCAACAGTCTCTTCAATGTGAGAAATCGCATTTGTGGCCTGGGTAAGTCCTCCTTCATCGGTGTACACATACGCAACAGCACTATCAGGGTCAAGCGTCACGGCCAACATCGTCCACGTATCCTCGGGAATGACAGGACCGCCAGTCCAGCCCCAAGTAGCAGATGAATCATTGTTCCAGGTGTAGTGTAAGGTATCGTTGTCACCAAAGTTCATTTCACATTGCCCCACAACACGGGAGGATATAAGCGGCGCCCAGTCGCCTCCTTTCCAACCGTTGAGCCATGCCACCCAAGTGATGGAATCGGTCGTGAGCTCAAAATCGGGAACTGAAACATAGCCACTGGTCCCGTCGAGCTCGATACCACCTCCGAAACGGCCCACTGCCCACGTAGCACCACCAACCAAAGTGCCGTCGCGCCCGTAGCCACTTGAGTCATAGGCGGTGGTGCCGGAGCCCTCATCAAACCTCCACCACCCGACAAGGCTGGGGTCGGCGCCTTCGGCTACGCTCGTTGCCAATCCCATCACCAAAACAAAAGAAACCAAATACATCAATTTTCTACACATAAAAGTCCTCCTTAAAAAAGACTTAAAAAATGATTATGAATTATGCTTTGGCCACACACCAAAACACCCGTTGTTTTCAACAAACAAACTCAACCAAAACGACCGATAATAATTTTTACACTCGTTACATTTAATCTATGTCTGCCCAGGACAATTTTCTACGACTCGATACTACATCCTTCCTTCACCCCGTCCCGTCTTTGCCGCAAGGCATCCGCCGCAAGGCGTCCCTTTCGGGACTGCGGACGACGGGCGGGGTTCACAAGCCCGAATATAAGCTGTTAATTGAAATGTAAGGGCCTCATTGCAAAGCACAAGGCTCTTACTTGAAACGTAGTACTACACCTCACTTAAAAAAATGCAGACATTCCACCTGCCTGTAAGCCAAACTTCACAGGTTTTACCTACTCTATTTGTACCAAATTAGCCACCTTCACGTCAAGAAAAACCTGGAGATTTCTCAGAAAATCGGTGAGATTATGTGGATTCTCCCCTAAAAACAAGCATCCGGCAGAAAAAACTATGAGTGGTTAGACGTTGATTTGAGAAATGTTTTTTACCCTGTGCTAATCTCTATATTATTGGAAAAACCCTCGTTTTCCCACATAGCCTGTGGAGGTTTCTTCTGCGTCTGGGTGCTTTATGCCATTCTTAGCTTATCGCCCGCAAACAAATCGACAAGACTGTAAACGGCAAAACCAGCCATCACAGCAAGGCCAGTATAGAGCTGCCACTGACCTCGAACAGCTTCTATAGTCTGTGGAATTCTATCAACTAAGGCACCCCCACGCTGTGTGAAACTTCCAGCAATACTTTGAAAAACTCCTGCAAGAGTTTCCGGGAAGGCTAACACAGCAATAATTGCGGCTGCGCCGAACACAATACATCCTGCCAGGGCGAGTCTTTCCTGCAGAATCACATGGGCTAAAATCTTCTGCTCCTGGGCTTGCCTAATCCGCCCTAACATCCTCTGGCTAAAATCGTCCGGCACCGGCTCCGAAGACGAGCGCAAAGCTCGCCCTAACATTTCTTCAAATTTATCATCTGAGTTTATTCTATCCATCAACATCAAAATCTTCCCCAAAGGCCGCGGCCAGTGCCTTTTTCAATCTCTGGCGGGCTCTGAACAAATATGTCTTAATGGTATTTTCCCTCGCCCGCATTATCTTTGCAATATCAATTATACTCTTTTCTTCCCGATAATACAATATAATTGCCATGGCCCAGAGTCTCGGCAGCTGTTCGACCGCCTCCCAAACGATTTTTTCTGTCTCTTTGCCTTGCATTTCCACTGCGGGCTCTTGCTCTTCACCGCTCCCGACCTGTCGGGATTCATCCGGTTCGGCTTCGAGCTGCCACTGCCTTCGATTCTTGCGGAGGTAACTTACCGCCTGACGGTATGCTATACTCCACAGCCAGGTGCTCAGTTCAGCCCGTCCGCCATATCGGCTTAATCCGTTGTATGCCGCCAGGAACGTCTCGCTCGCTACATCCTCGGCCTCTTCCTCCCTCAGCCCTAACCTTCGGCAGCACAGAAAAACCGTTTCTTTGTACTTATCAATGAACTGGGCAAACGCCCCGTGGTCACCGCTGCGAAGCAGCCGTAACCAGTTGTCTTTCTTTTGCTGGTCCCATATCTTGTGTACCAACAAGTCTTCTTTCTTCATATATTAGTCGCAGCCTGGACTTAACAAGTTTCAGATTTTCTGAAACGTTTTTCATAAAAACAGTTAGTAATTTATAAAAGACAATAATAATGCCAAAAACAGGAAAAAACACATATTTTTTGAAACCCGACGAGCAGAATCAGCGACCAACTTACAAAAGACGACAAAAACAAAGGAAAAATTAAGCAATTAAGGGATATCAAAAAATGGAAACAAACTACTATATGAAGCCGGCCTGGACGCACAATGGGTCAATACGAACAGACCTTCCCTTAACGGTAGTTGGAAAGTTGACCAAGAGGAAGCTTACAGAAATAGTACGCCCGGGACAACTCTTTTGCGTTGGTAAGGTCTATCTGAGGACCCATAACAGCTCAATAAGAATAAAATAATAACCAGGTATAAATTGAAAGGGCAAAAAATGGAGAATGGTTTGTTAAAAAAGGTATCGCTGGGTTCCTTACTGTGCCTTCTGATTGTCGCAGCGGGCTGCTGTATCAACATAGGAAGCTGCGCAATGCGGGCAAAATACGAACGAACAGTCCAGCTATCAGCGCCTTTGTCGCCCGGCTCAAGCTTCGCAGCCCAGACGCACAACGGCTCAATCACAATCGCCGGCGCTGATGTTACCGACTGCAATCTTACAGCGACTATTACCGCCCAGGCGATGACCGAAGAAGACGCCAAAGAATTGGCTGAGCGAACTACAATAAAACTGGAATCCCGGGGGGACAGGCTAACTGCCAAAATTGACAAGCCCACCTTCCTGATGAACCAATCTGTTTCCGTCAGTCTCGACGTAACGGTCCCAAATCAAACCGGCCTGGAGCTTGCCACGCATAACGGGGAAATAATAATTACAAATATCACCGGCCGGCTCAACGCTACAACTCACAATGGAAAGGTTACTGCCGAGCAGGTTTCCGGCACTATCGAGCTTCATACACATAACGGTTCAGTCATTTGTAAGGAAATTTCAGGTGATACTCAACTGAAATCGCACAACGGCGGCATAAAGGTTTATTACTCTCAAGCCGCCCCATCCGTCTGCGATATTTCGCTAATCACATACAACGGAGGCATAGAGCTTACGACCCCATTGAAATTCTCCGGCGAAGTTGAAGCCTCGACACATAACGGTTCGATAAGAACAGACCTTCCAATAACGGTAGTGGGAAAGCTAAGCAAGAGTAAGCTCACAGGGAAAATCGGCACAGGCCGGGGCAAACTGCACCTTGAGACCCACAACGGCTCAATAGAAATAAAATAGACAAGTAAACAAACAATAAATCGGGAGAACAGAAGGAGAACAGAAGGAGAACAGAAAATGAATAAAAAATATTACACAGGCCTGGCTCTTGGCTTTTATCTCTGCCTATCGTTGATTTTTAGTGGCTGTGACATTCAAATAGGTGATTGGGGCAGAGCAAAATATGAGAGGACAGTTCAGCAGCAAGCTCCCCTTGCCCCTGGCTCAACTGTCGTTGCCCAAACCAGCTCCGGTTCGATTACGATTACCGGTGCTGATGTTACCGATTGTAGTGTAGTTGCTCAAATCTGTGTTCAAGCACCCACTGAAGAGGAGGCCCAGAAAATAGCTGAACAGGTGGAGATAAAACTTGAGCCTGTCGGCCAAACGTTAACGGTAAAGGCCGAAAAACCTGCTCAAAAACACAGACGCTCTATAAGCATAAGCTACGATATAACCGTCCCAAAGCAAACCAACGTCGAATGTGCCAGCTCGTATGGCGCGATTAAATTGAGCAATTTCGACGGAGACGTAAAGGGCAAAACCAGCAGCGGCTCAATCACCGCTGAGAATATCCAAGGCTCGGCACAATTGGATACATCCTATGGTTCCGTTACCTGCAGAAACATCACGGGTGACAATATCCAGTTAAAATCCAGCAGCGGTTCGATTAGAGCGGAGAATATTGTCGGCCCAGTTAATCTGAATACATCCTATGGTTCCATCACGTGCGATGATATTTCCGGCGGTGATGTCAAACTGAGAACCAGCAGTGGTAATATAAAACTTTCAAAAGCCACCGGCGGAGATTGCGATGCGCACACATCTTACGGTTCCATCAATGTCGACGAGATTAAGAGCGGCTTGCTCAAACTGCATTCATCCAGCGGCGGTATAAATGTGACAGAGGCTTCTGCGGACACAGCCGATATATCTACATCCTACGGACGCATTACCTGCCGGCAGCTCACAACTACTGACCTTACCGCCAATTCGGGCAGCGGCAATATCGATATCGCCTGTTCGGACTCGACTCCTGCGGAAATCAAAGCAAACGTAGTTACCTCATACGGAAGTATCGATTTTGAAACACCGCCTAATTTCGCCGGCCAGGTCGATTTATCAACCAGTTACGGCTCGATAAGGACCGACCTGCCCATAACGATAAGCGGAGAAATAAGCAAAAAGAAACTCACAGGGACAATCGGCCAGGGCAATGGAAAGCTATACCTGAAAACCAGCAGCGGCTCAGTAAAAATAAGATAATCAAACAAACCCGGCACAAATTGAAAGGACAAAAAATGAAGAACAGTTTCACAAAAGTATCGCTGATTATTCTTATTTGTTTGCCGGTCGTTATCGCGGGTTGCTGTATAAACATAGACGGCTGGCCGCGAGCCGAATACGAGAGAACAGAAAGGCTTGATGCCCCTCTTGAGCCCGGCTCGACCCTCGCCCTTGAAAACAATGTCGGCTCAATTACTGTTGCCGGCGTCAATGTTAACGAATGTAATGTTATTGCCACAATTTCTGTCAAGGCCCCCACAGAAGAAGAGGCGCAGGAGCTGGCCGAACAAATCAAAATAGAGCTTGACCGGGACGGAAACACTTTAACAGTCAAAACTGAAAAGCCTCGTACAAAAAAATACCGCTCAATAAGCATCAGCTTTGATATAACTGTGCCCAGGCAAACGGTTTTAGAGCTGGGATGTGATGTCGGAAAAATCCGGGTCTCGAACATCACGGAGAAAATAAAAGCCCAAACAGACGTTGGGGGGATTTCCTGCAAGGAAATCTCAAATGATATCGACCTCAAAGTGGACGTGGGCGAGGTAAAAGTAGTTTATTCAAAGGACGCCCCGGCTGCTTGCAGCATAACCATCTCAACGGACGTCGGCGGTATTGAGCTGACCACGCCACCCGATTTTTCAGCAACTGTTTATGCTGAAACGGA
>JBAQFY010000295.1:0-4257 GCA_049287505.1 Sedimentisphaerales bacterium
GCAAAGACGCATGCTATACACACCGGTCTTCCACATCGACACAAACCTGATCAATGCCCGTGGGAAACTGGATACCATGAACCAGATAGAGAAGTGGGCAGACGATGAGGTAATTCTCGTCAATATGTCCGGAGTCAGCTTTAAGGAAGCACAGGCTGGCACCAATCTCGCTCGCACTAAGAAGGCGCTTTCCCACATCTTTACGCTCACTGACGAGAGCATTGATCCCAACGACCCGCTGTACCGGAAGATTGAAGCAGCCCTTTCCCCTGCAGGCGCCCGAACCGATAATCAGCGAAACGACATCAAGATTATCTTTGAGGCAGCGCGGTACGAGGCAATACTCATCACCCGAGACGGTGGTTCTCGTGCGCAGCCCGGTGGAATTCTTGGCAATCGTAGCAAGCTGCGTGACGTCGTGCGGGTGATGTCAGACACAGATGCGGTTTCGTTCATTCGAGACAAGATCAACGAGCGTGATGATTTCAACCGGAGAGTTGCGAGAGAATACGGTGGGCAACTCCCAAGTTGGACTTGTCAAGACTGACAGGAATGTATAAATAGGCTCCGCATCATATGGTACTCATGCGCCACTCGGCCAACGTCCTGTAGGGCCGTTCAGGGGAGGAAGGAGCAGTAATGAAAAGAACCTTGGTACCGCAAGAGGAGTTGTTAAGCTGGATGAATTCGCAGCTTGCGAAGTACGAAGAGTGTACTGACTGCCGATTCACCTCAGTCCAGCAGTTAAGAGAAGAAGACGAACACGGATGCAATTGGTCCCCGCACAACTTGAGGTGTAGCGGTGTTCCAGCACAGGTTTGCCGCCCGATTGCAGAGGGAATTGCCGCTCAGGCGATGAAGAAGTTCAATGTACAGTGGTCTGGAGTGGCCTAACCACCGCATGGACACCGGCCGCGCCAATCAGTATGGTCTCCAGGGAGTGGCTTTACGGAACTACTGGCGCGTCGGGTCATGCGGACCGTTGGGCACCTATACTACACTTGGCCCGAGTTATTGATAGCCAATCTGGGAAAAATCCTGAGCTAAGGACGGAATTCAAAATGTATGTCTCTATCGAGGTTCCGGAAATCAAAGAATACTCTATTGGATTTCCGCAATATTGGCTAAAGGCGTTGTTCATTGGCCCTATCTCTTTACAGTTCCAGATTAATGCTCTGGCCACAACGTATATTAGATTGGTCGAAGCTGCGCTTGCCGAATACCGTCTGGGGCAATCGAAGCTCAAAGAATTTTGGGACACACATGACTCACTAAATCTCGCGGCGATGTACCGAGCGGTCTCACATTTCGAGAGCTGCCTATCAGACATGCATCGAGCGATCAACTGCTTTACACGGCTTCGGCGTCACAGAGACTTGCCGGAAGGCTTGCGTTTGGCCCTGAACGAACAAAAGCCCCGTTTTATCGCAGACCAAATCTCTGACCAGCTTCGTTTGATCCGCAACGACATACATCATCTTGAGGAACTCGTCATGGATGGGCGGCTTCAGGAAGGGCAGGCCATTGCCCTTAAGCCAGATGGACCCGAAACTCCTCATCCCACTGAACCCAATCAGACTATCAAGACGATTGATCGATTGGTAATTGCCCAACGCGAAGTGAAGTTTTCTGATTTAGCTACTTGGCTAACGGAAATGGGTCGCTTTGCAGAGAAGATTGCCTCATACGAAACCAAACAAACGGCCTAGAAACGGTCCTGCTCCTTTTTTACGTGCTACTGTTCGGGAGTAGATTCTAGCCCAATCGGGTAGCCGGGGGATTTTCTCCCCCAGCCCCCCACACCACCCGGCGTGCGGGTCCGCACCGGGCGGTTCGCGGAAATCATCGGGCCGTAGCTGGATGGTGAATCCTGATCCACAGTGTTCTGAGTGACGTAAGCCCCTGCTTCGTGAGATATGCATTCGATAGGCCGACGTTCATTGAAAGGGTCTTCGCAAGATGCCAGTAGCCCTTCCTGCTTAACCCTGTCAGAATCGCCTGTCGCTTGAACGCGCCGAGCTTGATCAGTTCGCCGATACGCTTCTTCGCCCGGTGCCACTGTTTCCAGTAGCACATGCGAATCCGCCTTCGGAACCAATGATCCATCTCGACTGCATCATTGTACCTAAGCCCGATACCGAAGTAGTTCATCCACCCCTGCATATAGGTGCGGATTTTCCAATACCGGTAGTCCATGGCAACTCCCCAGCTGCGCCACGTAAGGCGGCGCAGTTCGTTCTTGCACTTCATGAGGGATTTCTCCGAGACGGTCAGCCTCTTTCCGGTGAAGGTGAAGCCGAGGAAGGTACTCGCTTCCGCCCTCACCACTTTGCTTTTGTCTCTGTTGACCTGCACCTTGAGTTTCTTTTCAAGGAACCGGCTGATACTCTCCATCACACGCTCGCCGCTGCGCTTTGACTTCACCAGAATGATGAGGTCGTCGGCGTACCGTGCGAACTGATGCCCCCGTTTCTCCAGTTCCTTGTCGAGATCGTCCAAGAGGATGTTGCTCAGGAGCGGCGATAGCGGCCCGCCCTGCGGCACTCCTTTGGATGTCTGGTTCAGCCGTCCGTTTACGACTACACCAGCCCGAAGGTATTTGCCGATCAGGGAGAGAATGCCTTTGTCCCTGACTTTTCGGGAGACCCGATTCATCAGGATGTCGTGATCGACCGTGTCAAAGAACTTGGCAAGGTCAATATCCACGGCGTAGCGGTATCCTCTGTTGATAAGGTCAACTACCTTCTTTACTGCTTGGTGCGCCGAACGGCCCGGCCTGAATCCGTAGCTCGACTCGGAGAAATGGGGATCGAACACGGGGACGAGTACCTGGGCGATCGCTTGTTGTATCACGCGATCCGAGACCGTGGGGATGCCCAAAGGCCGGGTGCCCCCGCTGTCTTTGGGAATCTCAACCCGCTTGACCGGAGCGGGAGTATACGTCCCGTCCAGCAAAGATGCCTTGATCCCTGTCCAGTTGGCCCTGGCGTACTCGGGATAATCGGTAATCGACATGTCGTCGATACCGGCTGCTCCTTTGTTCGCCTTGACCTGCTGCCATGCTCGCTGCATGTTCTCACTGCTTACGACTTCTTCTACTGTGGTCATTTGAGTGGGCTGCTTCTCCACAACGCGCCTGAATACGGCTCATCCGGTCGGACTCGTAACCGCCCCAAAGCTTATGGAATGCCCTTCCTCCTTTCCGCGTTCCGGCCTTCGTCCCGATACTCAGGGACTGTCGGGTCGGAGGAGGCGCCCCGAAAGGCTGGCCTCCGTCCGCCGCTCAAACCCAGCGTGCAGTTTTCCCGCACTGGGCTTTCACAAGGGTTCCCTATGTGGCAGTTGCAATGGACGGTATCAGCGAGATAAGATTTACAAGTCCCAGTTCTCCATACAAGCCGGCTTCTGGCAGCTTCTTCCATCCAGCGTTTCGCCAGCGTTTGTATCTATGCGACCAAATTCGTCGCACAATCCATCGGTCTAAACGGTTGAAGAGCTTGCGAACGTGGGCCTTAAAGTAATAGTTGCCCCATCCGCGAATGACCGGATTAAGTCTATCAATCAGTTCCTCCGTACTAATGGGAGTCTTACGGCGCGTGCGCTCACGAATCTGCTCCATGAAGTGCTTGATTGATTTCTCACGTGGATAGGCATACAAACCGCCCGTGACCGCTCCGCTACGAATCTTATCTGGATTTAACTTTAGGGAATGCCTTCCTCGTTTAATCTTGTAGCCAAGAAATTCAAACCCATGTCGCACATGGACTATGCGTGTTTTCTCAGCATGAAGAATCACTCCAAGCTTGTCCAGAATCCGGCGCGCAGTGGATAAGGCCGACCTTGCTTCTGCCTGGCTTTTACAGGTCACCACCCAGTCATCCGCATATCTCGTCAGTCGGTAGCCTTTCCTTCTCATCTCACGGTCAAACGGAGTCAAAAGGATATTGCTCAACAAGGGTGATATCACGCCACCCTGCGGAGTACCCTGTTCTGTCGGAAGTCGCTTGCCTTGCGCGTAACATCCAGCCTTAAGTATGTGCTCTATGAGCCCTAATACCCGGCCGTCCGATACCCGCTGGCTCACCAAGGCCATGAGCTTCCCATGATCTACCGATCCAAAAAAATCTCTGAGGTCGGCATCTACAATCCACTCACAACCCTCTCCCAACTCCCTCCAGACTTTCCGCAACGCATCCTTCGCCGACCTTTTCTTCCGGTAGCCAAAGTTGGCATCGTCGAATACCGGCTCAAAGATCG
>JBAQFY010000296.1:0-1866 GCA_049287505.1 Sedimentisphaerales bacterium
CCTGAAAAGGCACGAAGACGCTTCTTTGTTTCCTCTTCCTGCCCCATGCTAATCCATACATCAGTATAAATTACATCAGCGCCTTTGGCTGCTTTGTGAGGATCATTGGTAACCTGAACCCGGCTGCCACTCAGGGCGGCAAATTTCCGTCCTTTACTCAAAACCCCCTTCTTAAGCTCATAGCCTTCTGGAGACGCAAAGTGGAAATTCATGCCCACCAGGCAGGCCGAGAGAAGCAAGCTATTGGCCACATTATTGCCATCGCCAATGAACGCCAATGTCAAGCCAGTAAGCTTACCTCTTTTTTCATAGATGGTAAGAAGGTCGGAAAGAGCCTGGCAGGGGTGTTCCAGATCGGACAGAGCATTAATTACCGGTATAGAAGAATGGCCAGCGAGAATACTCAAAGTCTCCTGGAAAAATGTGCGAGCCGCTATAGCGTCCACGTAACGACTGAGTACTCGCGCCACGTCAGCCACTCCCTCCCGCTTGCCCACGCCCACTTCCTGTGGGGATAGGTAGATGCTATGTCCACCCAGTTGATACATAGCCAACTCAAAACTGACCCGGGTCCGCAGCGAGGGCTTCTCAAAAAGGAGCGCCAGGGTTTTGCCGGCGAGAACCGGAGTCGGGCCCTTACCTTTCATGCCTTGGGCTTTCTCTATGAGGTCTCCAACTTCCTTACGGCTGAGGTCAGCTATTGATAGCAAATCTCTTTTCATCTGTCGTCTCTCCTGACATTTGATACTACTTGAGTGTGTCACGTTTGTCAATCAATACAATACAACCCTACACCAGGCTCCAGAGTTGTCTCTGAGAATCGTAAACTACTTGCGCTGTGTTACAATGAGACCAGCACCTAACATTCAAGATGTTTCATTCCTGATCCTATCCCGACCAAACAAACCAGGCTGTTAGACATGATTATTATGTCAAACACTTCGAAGCATACCGGTGGCAGACTATGGACATAAGTGTGAAATGTTACTCAGGTCACCTCTATGCCCAAGAACCACGGTCCTTCGTCTGGCAAGAAAGTGAGCTGGGAATAGAGTCAGTAGAAAAAGCCTGGCAGGAACCGGGCAAAAGGCTGTTCAGAGTAGTCACTCAGGATGGTAGACTATTCGAACTGTGTTACAATGAAGCAACCGACCGATGGTCTGCCGTCGAACTGTGGGTACAATAGTTCAAGGCAAAATACAGAATGCAAATTGCAAAATGCAAAGTAAAAGGAAAGATTTGTCGGAGCGTTTGTTGGAATTTGCAGCAAGTGGCATTAGATTTACAGTCAGACTTAGTAGAAGTGCGGTAGGAAGATATATAGCAAACCAGTTCATGCGAGCTAGTGCCTCTGCCGGGGCGAATTACGAAGAAGCATGTGGAGCAGAAAGCAGAGCAGACTTCATACATAAGATGCAACTTGTGTTGAAGGAATCACGAGAGTCACTCTATTGGCTTAAGCTAGCAGAGAGAGCTGAGCTAGCTCCAGCCAATGATTTGCAGCCATTACTGAATAAAGCTAATGAATTGATCAAAATTGTTGCAAAATCTGTAATAACCGCCAAAGCAAAGGAGAAATGATTTTGACTTTTGCAGCTTGCAATCTTCATTTTGCACTGTTGTACTTTGTCGCGCTTTGCTTGCCCATTGAGGAAGCAGCTTCTGTCAATTTGTAAATACAAATTGATCCTTCAAGGAGAACTCATGAAAGAGATTTTTGAAATTCTGGAACAGAATGCCCGGGCAACTCCAGAGCAGATTTCCACGATGGTGGATAAACCTGTCAGCGACGTGAAAAAAACAATCAAGCGAGCTGAGAAAGACGGTACCATTCTGAAATACAAAGCCATAATAAACTGGCCTAAG
>JBAQFY010000297.1:0-5034 GCA_049287505.1 Sedimentisphaerales bacterium
CCCGTCCTGGCGGGCATTTACTGCGTGATTTAAATCGCGTTTGGCCTGGGTCAACCAATCTCTCGACCTATCCGGCATTTTTCATTCCTTTCTGGATAGACATTACTCTTTCCCTCCTTGATTATTATAAATCTAAACGTCTGATTTAACCAGCTTTTTTATTCTCAGAGTAGCTATTTTCAAAGCTGAGTTGTGATTCTTGAGCGTCTGTCTTTAATAATTTTGGGGCCGTTGCTGAGCACACCAGAGATTGCCATATCTCTAAAGTCAGCCATCGGGTCGTAGAATTTTTTGCTCAAATTGACTGTGTTTAGCATCAAGCCGGGGCGATTCTGTCGTAGCTGTTTTGCTATTTTGCCGTCCGGCTGGATAAAAAAAGATGGATACGGCGAATAATATCCGCTCGAATTCGCGCAGCTCGCCCAGAAATGATTTGTCGCCGCCCGGCACTGCATTGTCTGGCGCATAATGTGCGTATGTACGCTCGGCCCCTTTTGGCGGGCGTTGTAAAACGACTGGAAAATGCAGTTGACTTTTTGCTTATATAATTGTCGATAAATCTCCGGAAACCGCAAATCAAAACATATCAGCAGCGAGCATTTCACGCCGTTAATGGTAAAGTCCACAAACCTGCTGCCCGGCGTAAGCCTTCGCAAATCGCCCGGCGTGCAAAACCTTTTATCGTAGCGGTCAACAATTTTGCCCTCAGGATTTATTAGGTAAAGAGTATTATGCGGCTTGTTCGGCTCAGTTAATGGGTGCGTGCTGCCCAGAACTACCCACAGGTGTAATTCACAGGCAAGGGCCATAATCTTTTGCGTCTCTTCTTTCAGCAGGTCCCAATCGTAGCCCTCGAAGTTCGGAAAGTCCGTGCCCACATAGCCACTAAGAGCACATTCGGAAAAATGAACGATATGTGCTTTGGCCTTTTTCGATTTGCGTAAAAACTCGCAGATTATTTTGGAGTTTCTCTTTATCGAAGCCCCCACGGCAAACTGGCACGTCGCAACTTTAATCACACCATCAGCCATTGCTGCTCCTATGCCAACCCCAGGGTTTCTTCAAGTCCGAAGATGATATTCATATTCTGAATCGCCTGGCCGGCTGCGCCCTTTACCAAATTGTCGATGGTTGAAAAGCAAACAATTCTGCCCTTGACGTTGGTTGCGAAGATATGGCAGTAATTTGTCCCTGCGACATCTTTGACGGCAGGAGCATCCCTGCACACCTGCACAAAAGGCTCGGCGTTATAAAAATCGTCATAGAGCTTCAACAGTTGTTCGCTGGTGACTTTTTCTTTCGGCTGGCAATAAACCGTCGAGAGAATTCCTCTGTCGAAAGGTCCTACATGCGGTTGAAACAGCACGGTAACCGTCTTCCCCGCGATTTCGCTTGCTATTTGTTCGATTTCCGGCATGTGGCGATGAATGCCGATGCCGTAGGGGAAAAAATTCTCGTTCATATTCGGAAAATGAAATTTACTCGAAGGTTTCATCCCCGCCCCCGATGCTCCCGTTACCGCGTTGACGATAACGGTCTCGGTTTCTATCAGGTCTTCTTTTAGCAGCGGGGCAATGGCAAGCGAGGCTCCGGTTGGGTAACAGCCGGGATTAGCGACGAGCTTTGCACCTTTTATCTGTTCGCGGAAAAGCTCAGGCAGGCCGAACACGGCGTGCTTTAAATTCTCGGTATCGGTATGCTTGACGTAATACTTTTCATAAACTGCAACATCTTTGATGCGGTAATCGGCACTAAAGTCGATTACTTTCAATCCCGCATCTAAAAGTTTCGGCACAAATCCCATAGAGACCTTATGAGGCAGACAACAAAGGACGACATCAGCCAAGTCCGACAGCTTGTCTAAATCCAACGGCTCGATTTGCAGAGGGCACCGTCCTTTAAATTGCGGGAAAACTTCCTGCACGGCTCCGCATTCTTCCGGCAGAGCGGTCAAATAAGTAAGCTCAGCCTCGCTGTGCTGCAGGAGAATCCGTATCGATTCGGCACCGGTATATCCGCTTGCTCCGATTATCGCCACTTTTATCATTATGTCTTCCTTTCCCTTCTCAAGTATCAGCCAAGAATATCAGTTTCACTTTTATCAGTCAAGTTTCCTCCTTACTAAAACGATTGCACAAGCGCTAATAACTAACACAGTACCGAAAAGGCAAGTCACAGTCAAAGGTTCGTTGAATATTATTGTACCGGCTATATAACACAGCATAGGTTCAAACAAAAGCAATAATGAGCCGACCTTGACCGGCACATATTTAAATCCCTCCGTCATCAACAACTGTCCCACGGTGACACCGGCGCCGATAGCAAGCAGTATAAAGACCCCTTTTAAGCCAATGCCGCCTCCGGTGGTAAAAGCCGGCACTATAACCAGCCACATACCCACCGCACACTGGGAAAAGTAAATTGCAAGTGAATCGTCGGTATCGTGGAGTTTACGTATGAGCGTTATAGCTATACCGGCAATCATTGCCCCGAGGACGGCCAAAAGCTCATATTTACCAAAGACCAGCAATGGAGAACTCTGCTGCTTGTCATAAGCAATGAAGTAAATACCCACCATGGCCGTTACGATGGAACCAAAATCCAACCGCCGAAGCCGTTCCCTCAGGAAAATCGCACTTATAATGCCTGCGAAGATAGGGTAAGAGCTTGCCAGTACCATTCCCTTTCCCAGTCCCAGTTTCGTAATAGATATAAGAGCTATAGAGACGGCTATGCCCCCGGTTAGCCCACGTAAAAACAGCAGCTTCTTGTTATTAAAGACGAGCTTAACTCGTCCCGACATGGCAGCGGCGGCGATCAGGCCCAGCCCTAAGACGAACCGAAAGAAAGCCAATCTGTATGCGCCTATATATGAGCCCGATTTGACCAGACAGCCGGTCATGCAGAAAAAACCGCATGCCAAAATTATCAGAGTAGCTCCTTTGGTTTTATGTTCCAACCTTTGCATCGCAATATGCCCCATAAAAAAAGCCACCGGAAATTCCAGTGGCTCTTTGATAAATCCAGAATAATTTTTAAACTACCGCTTCGAGAACTGGAATCTTTTCCTTGCACCGCTTTGTCCGGGCTTTTTCCTCTCGACCATCCTGGGGTCGCGGGTAAGATGCCCGCCGTCCCGCAGTGCCTGGACATAGTTTTCATCATACTTTTTCAACGCCCTGGCAATTCCCAGCAGCGAGGCGCCTGCCTGCCCGGTAGTTCCACCGCCCTTGACATTGATGAAGACATCAAAAGATTTTTCCGCATTGACCGCCGCCAGGGGCGCCAGCACTGCTTTTCTGTCTTGCTCACGAACAAAGTAGTCTTTAAGCTCCTTCTTGTTGACGAACAATTTGCCCTCGCCGGGTTTTATTCGGACACGGGCAACGGAGCTTTTTCTTCTGCCGGTACCCCACCAGTAACCACTCCTTGGTTCACCGGCCTGGCTCGATGCTTTTTTGGTCTGAGCACTTACGTTGACACTAAGCTTATCGGTTTTGGTCTCTGTCATAACAACTCGTTCCTCGTGAAAATCCTAATATCGAAATCCGAAGCAAAGTAGTTAATTGGTTAATTGGTACTTCGTATAAAACTCACCACTCACCAATTAACTACTCACCACTCACCAATTATTTCTTTCGTGCTTCGTGCTTTTTTAGTTTTCGTGCTTCGAATTTCCAAAATTGTCCATCAGTTCAATTCTATCTTTTCAGGTTTTTGGGCCTGGTTCTCATGTTCCGGGCCTCTATAAACCTTCAACTTTTTGAGCATTTTTCTGCCGAGCTTGTTCTTCGGCAGCATCCTCCTTATGGCCAGTTCAACAACCTTTTCAGGTTTTTTCGCCATCATATCGGCAAAGCTGACGAATTTATGCCCGCCGGGAAAGTGCGTGTAATAATCATACTCCTTTTTCTGGGCCTTTTTGCCGGTAATCCTTACTTTCTCGGCATTCACTACAATCACATAGTCGCCCGTATCGACGTGCGGCGTATATGTGGGCTTGTTTTTTCCCATAAGTATAGGCGCAATTTTAGCCGCCATTCGACCGAGAACGGCCCCATCGGCGTCCACAAGCAGCCATTTCTGCTCGAGTTGTCCTTTTGTTGCCATAAAACTCTTCATAGAAACACTCTCTTTCGCTACATAAAAAGTGGTATTTTACCGAATTTAACCAAGCTGTCAAACTATTTTTGAGGATAAAATTTTGAAAGATTTTACGAATATGAAATGAGCCAATGAAGAAATGTTTTGGTTATTGCCTTATAACATTTAATTATGCGAGACACAAAGCACGAGCGACCATTCACGAATCATGAGCATCCCATTGAGTTTCCGCTGCTCAATTTTTTGCCAAAGTTGACATTACGTACAAATGACGATGGTCTTCTTCCTCAACAATTTTATAGTTTACAACTATCCTTTTTTCATCTGCAAATAAGATTCTTTTGCGTTCCAAAAGCATTCTTACACAATCCTCGGCTTCGAAGCGTGTTAGCAGAGCGGACTTGTCGACTTTTTTGACGATAGCCCGCACTTGCCGTTGCTGCCTCTTTTCCTTCAAAAAAGAAAGATTCCAGCAAACTACAGCACAGCCGATAGCATTTTCGAAGAGTTCATCGTCAATGGCATCCAACAAAGGCTTAGCAAAATCAAGTATGACTTCAGACATTTTCCTGGCGGGAAAAGATTGTTGTGGCCGCAGAGGTTCAACTTCATATTGCGTGCTGCGGCTCATCCTCCTGAGTTTCCTCATTCCACCCATAGTGCCGAATCCTTTCGACTAAGTTTCGGTTCAGGATGTCAATAAAAAATAATTGATTCTATGAGCAGCCCATTGAGTTTCCGCAGTTGAAGCATTTATAGCAGGAGCCGTTGCGGACGGTGATTGAGCCGCAAACATCGCAGGCGGGGGCATCGTCCGGGAAATGCGCAAACTGGGCGTTAAATTGCTCTAAAAGCTTCGCTTCAGCTTGTAATGACCCGCTTGTCTCAGTAAGCGATGAACCTACGAGGACTCCGATTCGGTCCGAAGAG
>JBAQFY010000298.1:0-4542 GCA_049287505.1 Sedimentisphaerales bacterium
GCGGTGGAAGAAGCCCAGGACAAAAGACCAAAGCTGGTGCAGGACTTCCGAAAAATCCTTGATGACCCCAACGTCGATGCCCTCATCAATGCCACACCCGACCACTGGCACGGGCTGGGGACTATTATGGCCTGCCGGGCCGGCAAGGATGTATATGTCGAAAAACCTCTTGCGCACAATATCTGGGAAGGCAGAAAAATGGTCGAGGCCGCCCGCAAGTACAACAGAGTTGTCCAGGTAGGCATGCAATCGCGCAGCGCTGCTTATGTTAAGAGGGCCAAACAATACATTGAATCCGGCAAGCTGGGAGATATTTATATTGTCCGCGTTTTCAATATGATGAGCCATCCTATGCAGGAAAACACTCCCAACCAGACGGTTCCAGAGGGATTTGATTATGACATGTGGTGCGGCCCTGCCCCGAAACCGCCTTATAACCCGAGTCGTCGGTGGTTGAACCAGTGGGAATACAGTTGTGGCCCGATTGCCGGCGATGCGATTCACCAACTGGACATTGCCAGGTATCTGCTGGATGATATTCCATATCCGAAAACGGTCTCTCACGCCGGCGGAGTGAACGCCCTTCGAGACGGCAGGGAAACGCCTGATACCCAGTTAGCCACATTCGAATATGGTCAACTAACTTTATTGCTTGAAGCGGCACTGTGGACACCTTATATGAAAAAAACACCCGTGGATATTCGTGATTCAGACCGGTTTCCTAACTGGACTTTCAACAGCACGAAGGTTGAAATCTCAGGTACCGAAGGCTTTATGCACTTTGGCCGGCATGGTGGTGGCTGGCAGGCCTATGATGCCCAGGGTGAACTAACACAATCCGAATACGGACGCCAGGGTGACAAAGAGCATCAGGAGAACTTTATTGATTGTATCCGAACACGAAAAAAACCCAATTCCGACGTGGAAATAGGACACCAGTCTGTGTTATTGTGCCATATAGCCAACATCTCGTACAGGGTTGGAAATCAAAAACTGGAATTTGACCCCAATACCGAATCATTTACGAACTGCGACCAGGCCAATAAATATTTGAAACGCAAATATCGCAAACCCTGGGTGGTCCCGGATTCTGTATGAGCAAGGAAAGAAGTAATGTTACGCAGACTTTTGCTGTCGATGAGCATCGTTGCACTATGCTGCAATTGCTCCTATTCGAAATGGCTGAAAATCTCCAATGTAGAAGCACGACAAGAACCGACAGAACTGGGTGGTCCAAAGATAATTGTCGAGTACGACATCGATGAGCCAAATATCTCACCGGCATCCCCTGCTTATGTTTTTATCCGCTTCAGCAAAGATGAAACTAACCGGCAGTTAATTGCCATAGACTGTCTTCAAGGTAACGGCTTTGACATTGTTGACAGACCCGGCCATAAGAGAATTATCTGGTGGGGAACGAGCCAAACAAGTTTCGCTGACATCAATCAAGTTGATGTTCGTGTTCGCGGCATTCAAATGATACGGGTTCCGGCTGGAGAATTTATAATGAAGAGCCTGCCCGGCGGCGGCTATGACGAATCAAAAAAAATAACACCCACTCCCAATCTTCCCCTGTTTTACATGGCGAAGTATGAAACCACAATTGCTATGTACACCGATTACCTTAATGAAATCGGCGGCGAAGGAGCCGGCTGGAATCAGCGAATGACTAACAGCAACCGCTGTGGCATCGTCCGAAATAGTAATTACACTTATGATGTCGAACCAGGACGTGAAAACTATCCGATTACTTATGTGTCCTGGTATGATGCGACAAATTTTTTGCAGTGGTGCGGTTTAAGGCTGCCGAGTGAAGCCGAATGGGAAAAAGCCCTTCGCGGTGGGATTTATCTGGATGGCGACGAAGTGAAGAAAAGCCCCAACCCAAAGCCTGAAAGGCGCTATCCCTGGGGTGACGAGGCACCGAATGCGGATGGCGTTTTCCGATGCAATTACGATGGCACTGAAGACGGCTTCGACTACACGGCACCTGTAGGAAGCTTCGCAAAATTCAGCAGTCCTTATGGGGTCTGTGATTTAGCTGGAAATGTTGCCGAGTGGACGCTGGACTGGTATTCGACTTCATATCATGCCGGCCTGGATGGATTTCGGATGGTGCGGGGTGGCTCATGGATGGCTTTTCCTGCCGCCTGTGACGCCATCACCGGAGCCACGCAACTGCCTCTCAAGGAAAGTAGCATTATGGGATTTCGCGGAGTAAAGGGACCCCGGAAATCATATTGATGAATTAGCAGGACCAGAAGATCTTAGATTCAAACAGTAAAGCTGCTAAACATAAGCACTTGATAGCCAAAAGCTTGCTAAATATCCCCGGTGCGACTCGAACGCACAACCTCTGGCTCCGGAGGCCAACGCTCTATCCAATTGAGCTACGGGGACACAAATCAATGCTATATCTATTACGCTAAAACAGCCTGCAAGTCAAGAATATAGCCTGTTTTGCGGAGTATTTTTGCTGTTTACTGGTTTTCACGTCACATAAACATCGCTTTATGGTACTTACTATGTAGAGACAGTATGCTTTGGACAGAGTTCAAGAGAAACCTACAGGTTGTTTATAGGAGGCAATCGGCGGTTTCGAATTTTTCTACGTGTAAATTTTGCCTAAATATGTTATAATAAGATTTGTTTTGAATGGAATGGAAGGTTGATAAATGAGCTTATACAACTCGAATCGAATCTGGTTTGTTTTACTTCTGATTAGCGGAGTATGCTGGGCTTCTGTCGTTCTGGCGGCCCGGCCCGGCTGGCAGCGCCAAGAGGTCAACTGGCCAATGACCGCTGGTGCTTCCGTCGAGGCTATCAACTACCCTGAGGGAAAAGCCCCTCCACTCCTTTTCAAACAACCCGGCAACCTGACGAAACGCTCGTCGAAAGAGACAATTCCAAAAGAATCTGCCTATCAGCCCACATCTCTCACTACACAGCCGACTACCGATATAACTCCTAATATTATCGACTCCCCTGCTTTAGGCGGCTTCCTCTCCTGGTGCCTGGTCACTTTTACAGATGAGCGTTCCGGAGAGTTTGAACTCGATGCCGTACCCAGCGGTTCCGTCACTGGCAATTATCTAACTTCCACACCGGAGGCTGACTATGCAATCGCCGTCTTTGACACTGGTGCCGGTGCTCACATAGTAGGCAGCAGCGATGCTGCCGGAGTTGGTCTTTTCGACCATACTCCGGAGCTCATCACCTCTAATACGGTCGAATTTACCGGCGTAACCGGCTCAGCTACTGCCTGGGTAAGCCAGCCGCTCGGTCTCTTTATCGATGGACTCAGCATCATTAAGCCCAACGGACTGCTTCTTGATACATCTACCATGGTCGGCGAATTCAATGTCTCTGTCGCTGTAGGTGACCCAATTGAATCATCGAATTCGCTCACCGCAATTGGAACACCTCTTTCAGTCTATTTAGCCGCAGTTTTCCGCAACGACCGACCTATCAATATCACCCATAACGGGACTAAGCTAACCGCCCCGGATATCCGCTTCTACCTACAGGATGACCCACACATTCCAAGATACGCCAATACAATACCTCTTGAATTGCGACCCATCGGTTCGGTCTCCGTCCAATACTTCCCTAACATACTCGACCTCGATATGTTCGGCCCGGATTTTGGCGCTCCTTTCAGCCCGTCTGTACTCACCGGATTCTTGCCAATGCAGGGTCTGTTCTTCGTCTCGAGTGTGGACCTTACCCACGCCGGCAGAACCTCTATTGACAAAGACGGCTTTATCTTCGACACGGGCAGCAGTTATACCCTCATCAGTGAAGCCATTGGCGCCCGCCTGGGGCTGAATCCCAACACCCCCGAATTCGAACTCGAAATATTGATAGCTACCGGCGAAACAATCACAGCGCCCGGCTATTATATAGATTCTCTTGAAGTAATAGCAACGCCGGAATGGCTCACCTTTACCAATGTCCCTGTTGTTATGCTCGATGCTCCTTCGCCGGAAGGGGGAGTCCTCGATGGTATTATAGGTATGAATCTTTTCGTGGACTTCAATCTTGTATTTCGTGGTGGAGGCCTGCCCGGACAGGCCCTGCCCCGAATAGAATTCGAGCGTCTCCCCGAACGAATCGTCGCCGACATCGCACCCGGAGCCGGTGATGGCGTAGTGGACATCTTCGACCTCGCTGCTTTCGCCGACGTCTGGCATACCAATTCAGAGTCCTTCAATTGGAACCCAAGAGCGGACTTAGCACCACAGACCAGGCCCGACGGTAGGATCGACATTTTCGATCTGGCCGTATTCGCTGAATATTGGCTTAGTACCACCGCGCCCTAAGTTCATCAAAATCTAATCGGAAAAGCTCAAACACACCACCGCTTTTTTGAGTCCGGCCATATATTAATACATCAATTCCTTCTTAGGGTGTGGCTAATTTTTCTGCCAACACATAACATCTTTGGCCTATAGGATTGCGCTCTCTCTCATTAGGAGCAAATACTTACGTGCCTATAAGGCACTAAAGCAAGCGCAATACTGTTTAGCCCCCCAACCCCAT
>JBAQFY010000299.1:0-2529 GCA_049287505.1 Sedimentisphaerales bacterium
CTTGCTATCCACATCTGCTCCGATATAATAGGTTGCCATAGAAAGCTCCTTTCATATTAAGGTTAATAATATCCAAATTATACTTAAGGATGCTTTCTCTTTATATCTTCATTCCTGCGAAAGCAGGAATCCAGGACCTCCCAGTTAGTATAATGTACAATTTTTTCGGCAATTTTTAACTATAATTGGTATTAGTACTATAGCAAATAGACGCTCCTTTTACAAGGCCAATTTAGCCGTGAGGGTCAGGCGTGGGCGAAAGCTCATAACCCGTTTAGCTCAGCTATACCCCGGGCTATCCGGTCACGGCGGGCCTCGATGGGGGCCGGGTCATTAGTGAAACTCGTCATATCTGTCGTAATACTTTCCGGCACCTCAAGCAGAGCATTGTATTTTTTATGCTGTTCGGGGGTGAGCTTGTCCTTTTTAGCATTGAGCAGTCTGCTCAGAATGGCTAAGTACTCGTAGTCCTCGATGCCGTCGCGCAGCATTTCCCAGCGGATGCTTTCGACCGGCCCATCGAGAACCGGCTCGGCTGGGCGGGCATCCGCAGCGGCTTCGGGCGGATAAATGAATCGACCATCTCCGTTGCCCCAGGGTTTTCTGTCGCCTTTGGGTGTGCTGTAGCCGGAGCGCCAGCCCATAGGGTCCTCGTATAGATTCTGGGAACGCTCACTGTCCGGATAGGCGGCGGAGCTGGTCCAGTAGTTTGTCTGCCAGACTAAGATGCCGTCAATTTTGCGTTGCCAGCTCTGCCACAGCCAGACTCGCAGCTCGGTGCCGGGATGGTCGATAAACAAGGTGCAATACGGTGCCTTGGGGCCTGTGCAGACATACCACCAGAACTTTTCACCGTACTGTCGCCGTTGTTCGGCTGGTTCGTGTTTATAATTATTTGAAACGGGGCACCAGATATTCGGCCCGCCGATTAGGTTCGGCTCGACCTGCTCGGTCAGCATACGATTGATGTCCGGCGCTGCCTGCCTGAGCTTGGAGAACCCGTTCATTACAAACTCATAATCTTTAGGGGCAGGCTCATCGAACCAATAGATAAAGGCCTCGTCGAGCCAGCCTTTTTCGCGCAGGTGCTCCTGGACTTCGCGGCAGTAGGCGTTAAAAGCCGCTTTGTAATGAGGCGTATCCTCGCTGAAGCCGAGCAGCTCCGGCTCACGTCGGGAATGGAAAGTCCCGCCCCCGAGGCCTGGGATGCTGAGCTGAAAGGAGTTAAAGTGGTAGTAATCAATCCCCCGTGCCATCGCTTTATCCCAGGCTGTCCAGTCGAACACCGGCTTAAGCTCTTCGGGCTTAATTGACTCAGTAACTTTAGGCCAGGTAACTTTCAATTCGTCCAGCGGCGCAGGATTGTAGGGCGAGATATGATGGGCGCTGAAGCTGGCCCAGTACTTATCGAGGACCTGCCGTCTTTGCTGAGAGTCGGACAGTTTCTGATAGCGGAATACATTGGACGTGGAAAAGCCAAAAGCCGTTGTGCAGGTCATCCGGTCGGGAAGAACGAAATCATAGACCTCAACGCTCAGTTTAACATCGGCACTGTAATTTTGCGCAGCAAGGTGAATGCTGCCGGTATAGACCCCTGCCGGGACCTCGCGTGGAACCTTGACGCGGAGCCAAAATGGCTGATTTTTATCCGCCTCCAGACCAATAGCGCTATTAAACGGCGGCAGTGGGTCAGGCCAAAGACCGGGCACTGAACTCTTGTCGGTTGGGTGCGTAACATTAACATATCGCACTTTGAGCACTTCCACGTTCCCAGCGGGGATAGTTGCACCGCCGGGCCCGGTCAACGCTCCGGAACGCACGGTAAAATCCTTCAAGGAAACTGTTGGCCGAACTACTAATTGCGCCGCCTCAGCTTCGTTGCGGGCGGCGCGTATTACAATTGTTCGGCCTTTTGCTTCTCCCGTAAGGGATACTGCGTAAGGCAGCGCCTTGTCCGGGCTTATTTTCCAGCCCGACGAGGCCCACCATAAACCCACCTCCTCGGTCGAACCGGCAAGCAGCTCGCCGTAGGGTGCGTTAAAATAATCGCTTCTTTGAGCTAATACACCCCGGCTGCTCAGCAATAGTGCCAGGCTAAGAATTGTTCTTAACATAGGACATCACCTCCAAAGTGAATTTTCAACTTTTTTAATCTGGCCAACCCCGCACCAATTGAGCTTCCTGCTTCGGCGAAGCACTTCGCAGAGACGAGTAGGCTCACGCCTAATTGGTGCGGGGCAGGCCAACACTGAATTTTCAACTATAAACCTCCGTTCGTCAAGAGCTTCTTTAGTCAGCCGGGCATAATTCTGTGATGACAGAGTAATCGTCCCAAGATTTGTGATTGAAGTGATAGAAAAATGGCCTCTTTGCCGACGTGAATAGAAGACCCATTAGCAAGGAGGCCAAAAATGATTCGCTATAATGTTCCATCGGTCGGCTGTGAGCTAAAACTTGAGAGAAGATGTCCGCACTGCCATTGCCCCAACGGCCGTATTCACTCTAACATTGTTCACCGGCCCATCAGTG
>JBAQFY010000300.1:0-18072 GCA_049287505.1 Sedimentisphaerales bacterium
CGAACTGCTCATACTGAGCATTGGTAACTTCAGTTACGGCCATCCAAAAAGGCCTGGTGATTGTAACCCTGTGCACAGGTCTTTCGTCCCAATCACCACCGTCTTTCTGCCCCATCAGAAAAGAGCCTGGTTCTATGCGGACAAACTTCATACCGACCGAATTTACAAATGTCTCCGCCGTATTCGCAGAGGATGAGTTTGCCGCTGCCTTTGAATCGTGGAACAGCCCGGCCAAAAAGAGCAGAAATATCACGAGCCATATTCTTTTCACGGTTACACCACCTTTCAGATAATTTGATTGCTGTGATTTTCGATAAATTGGCGGACTTCCGGCTTGATATATACCTGCTCGATATCCGCCACTTTCGGCACTACCTCGGCACAAAGCGCTGCCACTACAGCCGAGGGGGCCTGGGTATCCACAAAGAAAATCTGCTGCCCTTTTATAGTGCAAAGCCCGCCGCCGTTTCCACCAAGCGGCTCATCACGGATTGTAACGCCGTTTGCTTCCAAAAGTGCCAAAAGCTCTTCTAAAATCCTCTGTTCATTCATTGCTCACACATTATATATCCTTTTGCGGATAAAAGAAGTCGCCGAAGGGAATTTGGTGAAATTTCTGGTTTGGCTTTTATCCGCTGTTAGCAGACTCGAACGAAGCGAGGACAAGGCAACGAAGTTACCGGTGAGTTCGGGGGCAAAATCCCTCTTTATTATCCCATGACTTCCTCTAATCATTATCATATTGCTTTAATTAGCACAACTAATGCAAGAATTATAATAAGTATTGTAAGTCCACTTTCTAACCAAATGGGTTTTGTTTTTAATGAAACTTCACTTCCTACTCTTGCTCCTGCCATTGAGCCTATTAGGACACAGAATGCTGGCAACCAGATTATATCCCCTCTATTCCAGTATATTGGTATAGCACCAAAGGCAGTAAAAATTGATACAGTTAATGAGGTGGCAATTGCTTTATGAGTATCAAGACCAAGACTTTTAAAAACGGCTGGAAAGATTTGACCGCCACTGCCACCCCTTAAACCGGTTATAAAACTTACAAAAAAAGAAGAACCAAAGATATTTTTCTTAGTAGGTTTAATCTTTTGAGTAAGCTTTGGCACAATCTTACCTGAATGAATGCCAAATGCTACTATAAAACAAAGCGTAACAAAAATAATGGCTAAGATTAGTGTCGGAATAAACCCTACAGAATATGCTCCAATTACTTCTCCTAAAACACCTCCAATAATGGAATAGATAACTATCTCTTTTGCAATGTTTCTTCTTTGGGTTATAGCACCTACAAACGATGCAAAAGGGATAACAAGGAAATTAATTCCAAAAGCACTCAGCAAAGGTAAACCTGCAAGATTAAGCAAAGGTATTCTTACAGTCCCACCACCAATTCCAAACATACCACTCATGAAACCTGCAAAAAGGCCTATCAGGAGGTATATTATCATTAATGTTATCTGCGTCATATTTTATCATCCATATTTTGATCCGTTTCTTTGCCCCCGATTTCACTTAACGTTCTCAGCATATACGAAATTTAGGCGAACGAAGTGAGCCGTATATGCTGTGTTATCGGAAGTGCCATTAATCATTTCAATAGCTACTTCTTTATTTCTGCCCAAAGACCTGCTCTGTCATAGATTATACGGAAATTAGATATACCTGCTTTATCTATAACCTCTCTTAATTTATCAGGTGAACTGTAGGCTTTTGCACCCTCTTTCAGGGAATGGTCTCTTAGAGATTTCATCCTGTTTAATTCTTCCTCGGTGACATATCGCCCAAATCCACCACCGACAAAGCCAATGCCTCCCCTCTTCAATACTCTATAAATTTCTTTAAATACTCGGACCTTATCTTCCCAACAATGATATGAACCTCTGCTGATTATGAAATCGGCAAACTCGTTCTCGAAAGGCAGCTTATGGGCATCGCCCAGAATGGGGATTATCTTATCTGTCAATCGTTCTTTTTCAATGTTCATGCTTGCTACTTCGTATATGGCCTTCTCCTTTTCTAATGCATATACCTTCAACTTGGAATGTCTGCATAACTCAATTGCAAAAATAGCCGTGCCACATCCGACATCCAAACATACACCCTCTAAAACGCCATAGTCCTCAGTAATTTGTTTAACAGTGGAAACAACTGCCGGCATAAAGTTCTCTTTAACCTTTTTGTCAAAACGTTTGGCCTCTGCAAGGTCCATCTCAGTGTATTCAGCAGGAACACGCTCCTCAGACATAATCTTATCCTCCTTTTAATCTTTTAGATAAGTCCTCTCATATACAACTTTTTCCATTCCCGCCTTTCGCTCAGGCATCTCTGATAACGTCTTGGGGATAAAAAAGTTCGCCGATAGGCGAATTTGGGCAAAGCGCAGCGAAGCCTTTTATGCGCTGTTATATGACCCGAAGGGCAGGGTTGTAAAGCAAGTCCACAGAGTTCCGAACCCCGCCATAGTATTTAGCACTTCTACCATTATCTTTCTTAATCAATCATCCTTGCTTGACAGAATAATACAGAAAACCTCCACCAATGGCAAATGAATTTGTAGCTTTTGTCCCGGCTTACTCTGGGCTTTGGGATATTCCTTGCTTTTTCACTTACTCGATTCTGTAGCAATGAGATTGCTCAAGAAAAAACACACAAAAAGTCGATATAGATACTTGTAAGTCAAATACTTCCAGTAAATAATAAGCGGCAGCTAAGGGCTAAATTTTATAGCAGGAGCAGACAATTGGCAAGTATTATAGAAAAACGCTCTTCTTTGCATCAGCGTCTGGAAAATCAGCAGCAGGAAATTGACGACTTGAAAGCCCAGCTTGCTCAGCTCCAGCACCTTGCGAACATGGGTACTGTCAGCTACATGATAGCCCACGAAATCAACAATCTGCTCACACCATTAAGGAACTATGCGGCTGTTGCTTTAGACAACTCTGACGATAAGGGTTTTGTTGAAAAAGCACTTCAAAAGACGGTCCAAAATTGTGAGCGTGCATCGAAGATTATGGAAAGCATGCTCGCAGTGGCAAACGGCCAATCGCAGGAAAAGAAAATTTCTCGGATACTTACTTTGGTCGAAGAGGTTTTTACCTGTCTTTGCCGGGATTTTGCGAAGGACGGGATAACCGTAGAAACCTGTATTCCCGAAGACTTAACGGTCTGGGGTGTGCCCGTCCAGATTCAACAGGTTTTAATGAATTTGATTCTCAATGCCCGCGATGCGATGCTGCCACGCGGCGGTATTTTGACTTTCAAAGCCACAGAGAAAAGCGGTGCGGTCGAGATAGAAGTCAGCGACACCGGCGAGGGAATTGAACCGGCCGATTTGAATAATATTTTCGACTCGTTCTTCACAACAAAAACAAATAAGAGCTCGTCGTCTGAGTATTCAGGGGCCGGACTCGGTCTGGCCTTTTGCAAAAAGATAATAGAAGAACACGAGGGCTTGATTTCGGCCGAATCCAAACCCGCCAAGGGAAGCAAGTTCAAGATAACCCTGCCAAACCCCCTTAGAAATTCCAGAAATGATAAAGATACGGCACGAAAAGGGAAAATTTCTAACGGGGCAAAACCACAGTCAGGTAATAGCTGATGGCGGCTCAGGCTTACCAAATTATTTTAATGTTACTGCTGCTTGCCGGTTCAGCCTTTTTTTCAGGAGCCGAGACCGCCTTTTTTAACCTATCACATCGACAGGTAAAAGTTTTTCGGGGGTCCAAACACAAGGTCCAAAATCTTGTCGCAAGTCTCCTGAACAAACCGGGGCAGCTACTCGACTGCTTTTTGTTCGGGAATATGACAGTTAATGTTCTGTTTTACGCCGTTGCCAGTGTCTTAACAATGCGAGTCAAGGAGCAAAATGGCTTGGCTGCCGCAGCTATTACTGCTCTGGTCAGTTTTGCTGCGCTGGTGCTCATAGGTGAAATACTGCCAAAATCAGCGGCCTATGCAAATTCAAAGTCTTTGAGTCTCGCCGCCGCCCTTCCGGCTTTTTTGTGCCTTAAAATTTTTACACCACTTGAGTTTGTGTTCAAATTTTTCATATTAGAGCCGATTCTTCGGCTGTTTCTGGGGCCAATCAGAAGTCCCAAACCAATAACAGTAGGCGAATTTAAATCTTTGCTCGACACAACAAGAAAGCAGGGATTGCTCAGCGCAGATGAAAATAAGCTCTTGACGGAGACCATCGAGTTAGGTCTGCTGAAAGTCCGTCACGTTATGCGGCCTCGGGTGGATATGATTGCCTGCGCCGTTACGGATTCGCCCCAGAAGGCCCGCGAGAAGATGCAGGAAAATCATCAAACAAAGCTGCCGGTTTACGTCGGAACAATAGACAATATAGTCGGAGTGGTACACCTCAGGCAGCTTCTTCTTAAAGCCGATACATCATTGGACAAAATTGTTGAACAAACTCATTTTGTACCGGAGCAAAAGACAGTCGAATCCCTGCTGGAATTTTTCCGCAGAAGTCGAACCGATATGGCAATAGTCGTGGACGAATATGGGGGGATTGCGGGTTCTGTTCGGCTGGAGGATATTGCTGAAGAGTTGTTTGGCCAGATGGAACCTACAAGCCATATCGAACCAATCAAACAAACAGGGCCTTTTGAATATCGCCTCGCAGGCAATCTGGCCATCCACGATTGGGCTGAAGTGTTCGGCATTGATTTGGCCGAGACGCGTCTCGCCACGGTCGGCGGTTTGGTAACCGCCATCCTTGGTAAAATACCCAAAAGCGGTGATGTGGCATATTTGAAGAATCTGAAGTTTACAGTCGAAAAAGTGCAAAAGCACAGAATTGAAACCTTAACATTAATCCTCGAGCCGTTCCAAACAGATGGTCAATAATACATTATTAATATTCGCAATTGCTCTTTTCATTATCCTGGCGGGCTTATTCGCCGGCGCTGAAACAGGTATGTATCGACTTAGCCGACTTCGCTTACGACTGGGTATTGAAAAAAAGAAATTACCCTTCGTCATACTCGGCAGATGTCTGCACGACAGCAGCGGCCTGCTTCTATCAATGCTGATAGGCACCAATCTCGCCCACTATCTTGCTACAAGTTTCGTGACTTTTATATTTTTCACCCACGTATTTTTGAGGAAAACAGGAAGCGAACAAAGTGCTGAATTATTCGCAACCCTTTTAACCGTACCGATGCTATTTGTGTTTTCTGAGCTAATACCCAAGAACATCTTTTTCTATCGTGCGGATTTTCTTATGCCTTACCTGTCGCCGGTTTTATACACATTTCATAAAGTTTTAAGCTGGTGTGGTGTAGTGCCGGTGCTCAAGCTCATATCAGGTCTCTTTGCACAAGTGGCAGGTCTGGCTTCTTCTCCAAAAACGATAATAACATCTGCACAAAGACATAAGGTCCAGGCAATCCTGCAGGATACGCATGAAGAAGGTATTCTCAGCTCGGTGCAGACCGATATCATAAACCGACTGGTCAGTATCTCACACATTCATATAAGGTCAGTGATGGTGCCTTTACACAATGTTCAAACAGTTGATGTAAATTCTGATAATGCGGCTCTATTGAACAAATTAAGGAAGTGTGCGTTTACCCGCCTGCCTGTCATAGATGGACAGTCTGGAAATATTATCGGCTTTATAAATATCTACGAGGCATTGAGCTCGCACGAACAGTTCTCTGAGCTGCGTAATTTCACAATACCGATCCGAAAGCTTGATGCAAATACCACTGTTATAGATGCTATAAATATTATGCAAAGGGAAAACCAGAAAATCGTTCTGGTTACGAGGGGAGGCCTTGCAGGTCGAGGGAGACCCATCGGTATCGTAACAATGAAAGATTTAGTCGAGGAGCTTCTCGGCGAGCTGGCTGAATGGTAAGTTTTATTCGGTGAGTTAGAGCCACAAAACTACGAAACTTATGTTGATTGTGCTAAACTCGAAATCCTAATATCGAAATTCTCCGCAGTCCTAAGGACTCCTTACGGAGGACACCTAACGGTGGAAACAAATTCAAAATACAAATTACCAAAATCTCAAACCAACATGCTATTATTGGAGTACATTTTTGTTTTGAAAATTGGGATTTAAAATTTCGAGATTGTTTCGGATTTTGAATTTCGAGCTTCGGATTTTGATTGAAAAAGCAGATTTACGCTATTAAGTTGCGCAGTATCGTTAATTAGGTAGTTGCTTTTCCGATGATGTCTGCAAAAGTCGCTAATATATTAGTCGTCTTAATACTTATTATCCTTTCGCTTGCAATTTTAGCCAATAGTATGGCCAAGCCCCTCGGCCGTGATGAACAGATGTACTGCACCGGCAGTGCCCTGCTGGCCCAAGGTAAGATGATTTATAAGGACTTTTCATACGCAGCCCAACTGCCCTACCACCCATTACTATGTGCAGCTTTATTTCGAATGTTTAACACAACCCACTATCTGCTCGTTGGCAGAATTCTCTCCAGTTTTTGCGACATTTTCGTGCTGGTGTGCATTGTCGGTATCTACCGGTATATTTTCAAGTCATTCGCAATCACCGGGGTACTTTTGGGCCTTGCAGCGGCTATTTTGTACGTATTCAATCCTGTCGTCGATTATGCCAACGGCTATGCCTGGAACCACGATGTTGTAATGTTATGCGTTGTATTGTCTTTCTGGTTGTTTGTATCAATTGATTTCGAGCAAAAATCAAGATACTGGCGAATTGCCGCCATCGGTGCCCTGCTTACATTTGCGAGCTGTATGCGTATAACGACAGCTTTGGTGGAGCTGCTGTTTTTTGTGATGCTGCTGAGCCAACCAGCCGAGCCAATAAAACAAAGATTCAAGGCCGCCCTGCCGTTTTTAGCAGCGGCAGCTTTCGTCCTGATTTGGCCTGTCTGGGTGATAGCTCAGGCACCGCGAGCATTTTTTCTTAACCTGGTCAAAATACCAATGCTCTACGGCGAATGGCTGAAAGAAATAGGCATGGTTCACAACAAATTCGAGCTGACATTGGCTTGCCTTGCACAGCCGGGGTATTTTGCGCTTGTGGTATTGGCGATTTATCTTTGTCTGTTGATGGCGTGTCTTCGCCGCAGCCGTAGGGTGGGCTTTAGCCCACCGAGACAAAGTTGGTGGGGCAAGCCCCACCCTACAAGACTGGCCGCACTGCTGCCGCTAACATTTTTTATAATTGCCGTGGTTCCGCCGACAATGTGGAGACAATACCTTGCAATGCCGGTTCCTTTTCTGGTAATCGGCTTTGCCTTTCCGCTGCTGTTTCTGCGGAAACTTTCCAACAAAACCAGTATGAGCAAGCACTTCAAAATAGCGGCTGCTTTAGTAACTGTGTGTGTGCTTGCGGCGGTTGCTTGCTACCCGGTTGTACTTTACAGGACTCCGATAGTCCTTGTGCCGGAAAGATGGGTGCCGATTGAAATACATAAGATTTCAGAAGATATTGTCAAGAGAACAAAAGAGCCAAAACTAATACTTACCTTAGGTCCCCTATACGCTCTTGAGGGCGGAAGTGATATTTATGATGAACTTTCCTGCGGCGCGATTATCTATAGAATTTCCGATTCTATGTCACCATCTGAGCGAAGTGTTACCCATACCGTAGGCCCAAAAACCTTAGGAGAGCTGCTGGAAAAATCTCCTCCTTCGGCGGTGATACTTGGCGTAGAAATGAGACGTCTCGAAGAACCTATCTTCGAATCAGCCGTCAAGCCCGACTGGGAAAGAAAAACCTACGAAAACGGCCTTGTAGCTTACTTCAGACGTTAGTATCTTGTTTCCAAGTAGACTATCGTAGATTCCAATTGAAAGGTAAAATTAACCCCATAGATAGATTAACAATCGCCTGGACCTCCCAATTCCCTTCGTGTATCTCGACGAGTTGATTTATTGTTTCAATACAAAGAGCGTCATATCGATTCTTTGTGGACCAATAGTTTTCAACTTCAGAGAGCAGATATTTCATCGCACGTTTTATTTCTCTTGGAAATACGTGAAGGTTGCTATAAATAAAGAGCCAATTTATATCAAACTTTTGAAATTCAGATTTCTTAAAGTCTTTTGTCTTGTCATGTATACTATCAACAACATTTAGTGCCCATTCACGCTCAATTCCATCATCCCCATAACCTGGGCCAGGAGAAGGTTGATTCAAGATGATTTCTTTTTTCTTAGAAGCATTGAACCTTGGTGTTCCTCTATTAAACAAATCACTAAACAATCTAACACCTTTCCCCATTTGCTCTGCCAAGGCATCTATCCCTGCCTCGTTTTGTGATATAGCTTCAGAAAACTCAATACCATTCTTTCGCTGACTGAATGATAGTAGGAAATCCGGTCTATCTCTGTGAATTAATTTTAGAGGGTATGTTAGAGAATTATTCTTAGCCCATGTTGCCAATAATCTACATATTCCCCATTTTTCAATACAATACTTCCTGTTTTTTTGGGTCCGAGTTGGAAAAGTCATATTCTGATGCCGGAGATAATTCAGAAGGTCCGATTCTGAAGAAAACGTGTGTTCTTCGTGAATATTAGCGCGCTTCTGCTGCATAGTTATTAAAAATTGCTTTTGCGATATCGTTGATTACTCCGCGGGTACGGCCGTTGGTGTTGTTTGCAAGAATAGAGAATATATAATCGCCCTGTTCAGTGATGCACTGGCCGGAAAACGACCTGACACCACTGATATATCCTGTTTTGCCTAAGATTTTGCCTTTATACTTTTCTTCTTTGAAATACCTGTCAATTGTCCCATCCACTCCCCCTACCGCCAGCGAATCCTTATACAATTCCCAATTCCTGCTGTTATAGATATCCAATAAAACTTTTGTTATGGCATAAGCGCTAAGCCCATTTTGTCTGCTCAGGCCGCTGGCGTCATCAGTATAAAACTGGCTTTTATCAATGCCAAGCCCCAGGAGGTATTCAGAAATCAATTCCCGGCCCCTGTCCCAACCGCCGCTTTTTTTGTCCGGATTATTATTGGCGGCGATGGTTTTAAGCAAAGCTTCGGTCGCTAAGCCGAGACTGTTCTTGTTAGAACGCACCAAGCAGTCCCTTAATGATGTGCTGTATTGGGTAAGCAGTCTGAAATTGCTGTAGTCATCAAGCGCTTTTCCTATGAGCTGGCCGTTTGTTTTTATTCCTGCTTTAGTAAGACTCTCCCACAGAAGAAATCCAAAAAACGCAGCAGGTCTTTCAATCGCAACATCAAACGGCCCAACTTTGTCCTTGCATCTGCCGTAAACGACAATCTTATTAGGCTCCTGATTCCGATAGGTCCCTACGGCACTTGTGCCTTTTGATATAGGTTTGACCTGATTGTCGAATTTTACAAAAGCGGTTTGCGGCTCAATAAATACTTCTACTCTGCCGCCGATATTTTTTGTGCTTATTGCTATACAATTGTCGTTGAAATTCAAGCCGCTCACCTCACAGGCATACCACTTATTCAAATCTTTTCTGGGCCAGTTTGGATGGGTACGCTGGTCATCGAATACACTGCTGTCGATAACAATATCGTTTATGGTATCTATACCTTTGCGTTTCAACACTGCTGATACCTCCTTGAATATCCAGCCTTTTTCTCGGCCATACTTAGCATCTGTCTTTTCGTCCCCCAATAATGGGTCGCCGCTTCCTATTATTACGAGCGAATCATCACACAGCCCAACCTTCGTTTTATATTCGTAATCAGGACCCAGGTATTTCAGTGCCGCTGCGGTGGTAATTATTTTCATATTCGAGGCCGGTATCATCAGCTCCTTTGCATTATGTTCATATACGGCCTGGCCGGAATCAGCCTTTACGACATAAATTGAGAATTGAACCTTTTGCTGCAAAGATTGGCTGATAATACCATCGATTTGCTGTGCCAAATCCGCTCTTGAAAAGCTGCTGACGTAGAGAACCAATATAGCTGTAAAACATAATTTGTTCAATCGAGCTTTCATACGGGGACTTATTATTTCAAAACAAAAGCGGCATATCAATAATTTTTTCTACAGATTCAAGAGCCCCGCCCATCCACGATGGGCGGGGTTGGACTTATTTTGCTTGAAATGGTTGGTCGCTATCTGTAGAATTAAGTGAAGATTCGGCAAAAAAACTTTTTTCAATTTGTAAGTTATGTTGGAATTTCTGTTATATCCCAGGTCTATAGCAGTGATTGGTGCTTCTCGGACACCCGGTAAGGTCGGTTATGAGATATTGGCCAACCTGTTAGAAGGTAGTTTTGAGGGACAAATCATACCGGTGAATCCTTCTGCCGACGAGATATTAGGCCTGAGCTGTTTACACGATTTGAATACATACAAAAGCACTGTTGACTTAGCAGTTATCGCGGTGCCGGCAGCGTCTGTTCTGAAGGCTGTGGAAAGTTCGATTAGAGCAGCAGCAAAAGCGATAGCAGTAACCACGGCAGGCTTTAGAGAGACCGGTCCGGAAGGAACCAAAATGCAGTCAGAGATTACACAGCTTTGTTCGCAGGCCGGCGTTCGTCTCTTAGGGCCTAATTGCCTGGGGCTGATTAATACCGGGCATCGGATGAACGCCTCGTTTTCAAAAAGTATGCCTAAGGCCGGCGGCATATCAGTCCTGTCTCAATCGGGAGCGGTCTGCACGGCAATGTTAGATTGGGCTTTGGCCCGAGGTCTGGGCTTGGCAAAAGTCGTTAGCATAGGTAACAAAGCCGACCTGAACGAGACCGACTTCTTATCGGCATTTGCAGAAGATGAACAGACGAAAGTCATCGTTGGCTATCTCGAAAATATTACATCCGGCGATAAGTTTATTAAGGCAGCTCAGTCAGCGGCTTCGGCTAAGCCATTGGTTCTTTTGAGGGCGGGAGTTACAAAGGCAGGAATGAAGGCGGCATCAGCACATACCGGTGGTCTGGCTGGTGATGATATTGCCTACACGGCGGCGTTTAAGCGGGCCGGTGTAATACGAGCAGAAAGCTTCGACTCGCTCTTCGACTACGCTGCGGCGCTTTCTATGCAGCCTCTGCCCAAAGGCAATCGCGTTGCAATCATCACAAATGCAGGAGGGCCGGCCGTTATGGCCGCTGACGCAATCGAGCAATCCGGGATGAAGGTGGCCACTCTGAACGGCCACAGTGCCGGTGTTCTCAGGGAAAAGCTGCCGCCTGCAGCTATCGTTAGCAATCCAATTGACGTGCTGGGCGATGCCGACCCTCAACGCTATGCTACCGCCGTCAGTGCCGCGCAAAAAGACGACTCGGTTGATGCTATCATCGTGATTCTAACGCCGCACGCAATGACAAGGCCGGCGGAAACGGCTCGTGCTATCGCCGCCTGCGGTTCTGACGACAAGCCAATGCTTGCGGTTTTCTTAGGCAGTGCTGATGCGATGCCTGAACGAAAGGAATTAGTCGATTGCAATCTGCCCGATTACTCCTCCCCGGAGCGGGCTGTTTCAGCACTGCGAGCTATGTATGAATATGGCGCCTGGCGCAGCCATCCGGCGCGTGTTGTTACACGTTTTCCGGTCAATCGTCACAGGGTTGAGCGTATCATTTCACGACATTTAAAGACAAATCATATCCAGATAGGTGAAGTTGAAGCCAAAGAAATCCTGCGGGCTTACGATTTTAATGTGCCGGATGGTCATGTGGCTAATACACCCGAAGAAGCAGTGGAAATCGCTGAAAGAGTCGGATTCCCTGTGGCTGTGAAGATTGTCTCCCCCGATATTGTCCATAAGTCCGATGTTGGCGGTATCAAGCTGAATATATCCAGCCCCGACCAATTGCGCGATACCTTTGACCTGCTAACGCTGCGGGTCAGCAGGCGCGCACCCGAAGCCCGATTGGACGGCGTATATGTGGAGAAGATGTGCGTCCGCGGCCTGGAGGTAATCCTTGGTATGACGTCCGACTCGCAGTTTGGACCGATGCTCATATTCGGACTGGGCGGCACCTTTGTAGATGTGCTCAAGGACGTTTCCTGTTACCTGGCCCCTATCACTGCCGACGAAGCGATGCAGATGTTAATGGAGACCAGGTCATACGCCTTGCTCAAAGGCGCACGTGGTCAGGCCGATGTGGACCTGTCCGCTATTACAGGCGGTCTGCAGCGAATAAGCCAGTTGGCTACCGACTTCCCGCAGATTAAAGAGCTGAATATCAATCCGTTCATCGTCGGAAGCCTCGGCACCAAGGCAATGGTAGTAGATGCGCAGATAACCCTCTGCCGGGGTCCCCAAACACAAGTAGGAGCATTTGGGGGGCCTGCTGAATCTGGTAGCAAATAAATGACCGAACCCAATCCCGGCTACAATAAAGAAATCCCCACGAGCTGGCAGGAAAACTACCGGAGCATGATTTCCTCGGCCGAGGAAGCCATTGCACGCATACGTCCCGGTCAGCGGGTGTTCGTTGGTACCGGTTGTGCTCAGCCCCAGGCATTGGTTAAAGCCTTAATCAATCGTGCCGACGAATTAGAGGACATCGAAATTATACATTTGCTGAGCCTTCCTGAGCCGTCTTACGGACACAAGGAATTGGCCAAACATTTTCATATCCACAGCTTCTTCATAGGTGGTAACATTAACGAGATGCAGGAATTAGGTGACTACACGCCGATATTTCTTTCCGACATCCCACGCCTGTTTTGCTCAGGGGAGCTGCCCATTGATGTTGCTTTGATACAGGTTACTCCACCAACTGAACAGGGAATGTGCTCTCTTGGGATTTCTGTCGATATCACCAAGAGCGCCGCTGAGAACGCCGGCTTTGTAATCGCTCAAGTAAACCCACAGATGCCCCGGACCATGGGAGACAACCTGCTGTACGTCCAGGACATCGACATTCTCGTGCCGGGTGAGAGTCCCATTATCGAAGCGACGCTGCCGGAACCAACAGAGACATCACGCCGCATCGCCGAGTACGTAGCAGCACTGATTCCGGATGGCTCCACATTGGAGCTGGGAATCAGGCGCATTCCATTGGCGGTAGCTGAGTTTTTAAAAGACAAACACGAACTCGGTATTCATACGGAAGTACTCACCGACGTTATTATTGAGCTGGTTGAATCCGGCGCGATAACAGGAGCACGAAAAAATATCGACCGCGGCAAAATAGTAGCAAGCTTGTGCATGGGCACTCGCAAGCTTTATGATTATATTGACGGCAATCCTGTTTTCTCTTTTCGGCCCGCTGAGTATGTCAGTGACCCGTACCTTATTAGCCGGCAGCATAACATGGTTGCCATTAGTGTTGCACAAGAGGTAGATTTAACAGGGCAGGTCTGTGCCCATTCGCTGGAAGCCGGGTTCTCCGGCCTGGGCAGTCACATGGATTTTACTCACGGTGCTGCCAGAGCGTCCGGAGGCAAATCGATTATTGCTTTGGAGTCCACTCGCAGTCACGGTAATATTTCAAGGATTGTTGCCCATCTTAGCAGCCACGCCGGTGTGTCTGCTACCTGCTGCGAAGTGCATTATGTAGTTACCGAACACGGCGTTGCCTACCTTTATGGCAAAAGTCTGCGTGAGCGTGCTTTGGCACTTATCAGCATCGCCCATCCAAAATTTCGTGCCGAATTGCTCAAAGAGGCCATTGAAGACAATTACGTCAGCTCCGATTTGGCGGCTGTCGAAGGGAAAGTTTTTGTCGGCCCCCAGGAATTGAAGACCTCAATGGTGCTGGAAGACGGAATGCTGATAAACTTCCGTACTATGCACCCGACTGATGAGAGGCGGATGCGAGACCTCTTCTACTCGCTCTCACAGCAGACCATACACTATCGTTTTATGTCAGACATAACGCGAATACCACAGAAGGAGGTCCTGAACTTCCTGTATGCCGACTACCGAAGCGATATGGCGATTGTCGGGACTTTACGTGAAGCACACGGCGAAGATATTATTGCCATCGGGCGCTACTACCTGAATCCACGAACCAACCGCGCCGAGGTAGCCTTCATTGTTCGCGACAAGTGGCAGAACCGCGGTATCGGGACCTTTTTGCTGAAATACCTCGTTACTATCGCCAAGCGCAACGGCATTGCCGGCTTCACTGCTGAGGTTCTGGCAGACAACAAACAGATGATAGCGGTGATACATAAAAGCGGCTGTAAGATTCGCAGCCGGCTGGAAGAGGGCGTTTACAGCTTCGAATTGGATTTTGAGCAGCGCCCCCCTACCCTTCTGATTCCTTGAGTCTTAGCTTCTGGATAAAGTAAGATAAACCATAGACGGCTATCCCAACAAAGTACATATAATATCTAAGACTATCATCGAGATTGAAAATCTTTGTTACGATAGCGGGCCAAAACAATATAAGTGATGCGCTCAGAAACAGAGGAATTTCATACCATTTATTTTTCATTATGAACCATCCCTGGACCGCATTTGTAAAGGCAAACGCTCCGAATATCGCCATCACGAATATGAGCAGTGCCTGAGGCCAACTATTGATTTGGTAAAGGACAAGCTCGGCATTAAACACAAACATAAACGGAATAACGGCGGTCCTTAAATCATATATGAATCCCTGTATTCCTGTTGATATGGGGTCGGACTTTGCAATGGCCGCGGCGGCATAGGCGGCAAGTCCTACGGGCGGAGTATCATCGGCAAGAATACCAAAATAGAAACAGAACAAGTGAGCAGCTATCGGAGGGACAAGGATAAAACCAACACCGTTTATGGGACTTAGCTCTCGGATTATAGGGACTGTTATCGATGCCATAACGATATAGGTTGCCGTTGTCGGCAGTCCCATTCCGAGTATCAGACTTGCAATTGCCGTTATTAGCAGCAGAGGAAAAATATAGCCGAAAGAAAGTCCTGTTACAATCTCAACAACCATGCCGCTTATACCCATGAAAACGATGCCGACAATAATGCCCGCCGTAGCTGTTGCCAGTGCGACAGTGAGCATATTCCTCGAGCCTGCAATCAATCCTTCAGCTATGGTTCTGAGGCTTTTAATCGCGGCCTTTGTAACGGCTGTGCCGTTCCTTAGCGCTTTGATGATTTCCTGTATAAAGGCAATCGCCATCAGGACAAGTATTGCATTAAAAGCTGCGAGATTCGGGGTGTGACGCATCACTATTAATTCATATATCAAAACAACGGGGGGAATAAGGTAATGAAATCCACTTTTCAACACAGTCAGAAATTTAGGGATGTCCGGCTTAGGCAGGCCTTTCATTCCAAGTTTTGAGGCTTCAAGGTGAACGATATAAAACAGGGCAAAATAAGATACAAAGGCAGGAATGGCGGCGGCCTTCACAACATCAAGGTAATCAATACCAAGATATTCAGCAATAATAAACGCCGCCGCTCCCATTATCGGAGGCATCAACTGGCCGTTGGTACTTGCAGCAACCTCAATTGCCGCTGCAATCTTTGCGGGATAGCCGACCTTTTTCATTAAGGGAATCGTAAAGGTCCCCGTCGTAACAACGTTTGCAATACTTGAGCCGGAGACAAGACCTGTTAATCCGCTTGAGACAATTGCTGCTTTTCCTGCACCGCCCTTGAATCGACCAAGCAAAGAGATGGCAAGGTTGTTGAAAAAATGCCCCGCCCCGACTTTTTCAAGCATTGACCCAAATAAAACAAACAGAAAAACTGTGCTGGCGGAAACATAAAGGGGGATACCATAAATCCCTTCCGTGGACAGAGCAATCTGGCTGAGATACCTTTGCAGTGACACGCCCCGAAAGGCAAATATCGACGGCATATAAGGGCCTAAGAAGGCATAAAGTGTGAACAGAATGGCAATAACGGCAAGGGCAGGTCCAATCGCACGCCTTGTCGCCTCCAACAGAAGCACGATTAGTATAACACTCATAACAACATCCCGCGTAATAGGCAGGCCTGCCCGCATAGATATGCCCGTCCAGTCAAAGACAAAGTACAGCACAGAAAGACACGCCAGTCCAGCCAGAATATAGTCAATAAGCGGTATATAGCTGGTAGCTTCGGGTAAATCAGTTTTCCATGTTTGTTTGGCCCCACCCCGGTAGGTCAGGAATACAAGTGCTATGGCAAAAGCCAAATGAACCGCCCTTACTGTTGTGCTGTCGAGTATTATCAAACGCGGCAATGCCAATTGAAACAAAGCCCATGCTGCTGAGATAACAGCAATGACAAGTCTGCCTGCCGAGACGTGCCTCTCGCCTCGATGCGTCGCAGCGGGCTGGCACGGCTGGTCGGCTTTTCTGTTGTTCCTTAAAAGCATCTAATCGATTATAAGTTTCGGGTCTATGTATTTATCAAGGCCGGCCTCTCTATAGTACTTTAAGGCACCTTTGTGAATTGGAGCGGTTAGTCCCTTTAGCATGTTTTGCTTCGTCAGCACTTTGTAAGCGGGATGAAGGGATTTAAAGTCTTCAAAATTCTCAAAAACCTCTTTTGTTACAGCGTAAACAATATCATCATCTACATTCTTTGATGTTACAAAGGTTGCCTTTACGCCGATTGTTTCAATATCTTCGGTATTCTTTGCGTAGGGATAAAATGAATGAGCTATTGTCGATTCCGCGTAATAAGGATACCTTTCAAGCAATTTATCTATGTTAGGCCCTTTGATAGGTACAATAAATACCTTAATTCTTCCCGACGTTGCTTCATTGATGTTGCCGTTCGGGTGACCCACTGTATAGAAGAAGGCATCAATCCTTCCATCCTGTAATAAGCCGGGCGCCTCCACAGCTTTAACATATTCAGCATAGAAGTCCCGGTCCTCAGAGAGCCCCGTTGCTTTTAAAACATCCCTGGAGTTCTGAAGATAACCTGAGCCGGGGTTTCCAAGATTCACCCTTTTGCCTCTTAAATCTTTAATTTCCCTGATGCCGCTTTTTTCTGACGCGATTAAGGTGATTGATTCGGGGTGAACTGAAAAAACGGACCTGAGGTCTGTCTGTTTTCCGTATTTGGACCATTCAGCTAATCCGTTACACGCCTGATATTGCCTGTCCGATTGAACAACACCAAATACCAAATCTGCGTTTAACACCGCATTAACATTGAATACAGAGCCGCTTGTCGATTCAACGGTCGTTTTAATTTTGTATTCATCAAATTTCTTATTAACCATTCGGCTTATAGCGACACCCGTAGGATAATAGATTCCCGTTACGCCTCCCGTACCTATTGTTACGAAACTGACATTCCTGTCTTTACATCCTCCCAGAAAAATGCTGATACTGACAAGAACAAGTGCATAAGAACAGTCTTTCTTCATACGCCTAATCTCCATTTTACAGAATCATTATTATAAAAAAGAATTAACTTATGCAAAACCAGATAACAAAAGAAATCTCATTTTACTTTTGCATATCCGCCCCAAAAGCAAGCGGGGCTTATACCGAATTATTCAGTATAAGCCCCGAAGTAATGCAAATCTACTATATCAACCACACAATCTTATTTGCCTGCCAAATCTCAGCTTATGGTGCTGGCTCCGGCGGAGGATACAACCGAATATCGTCAAAGTACATCGTACCTGAACCACCGGCTACCGGATTCTTCTTGTTACCAAGACCAAGGGCAATCGTATTGACATTGGCCAGGTTCACACCCTGGTTTGCAAATGCTTGCAGCTCAATTTTCCATTCCGTCCAGGTGGCTATCTTCGCTGCATTAGGATTATCATGAGAGACCACTGCACTGCTATTGAGAGCAACATACAACGTCTCGGCAGCATTAGACGAATCGCCTCTGAACCAAATCGATAAAGTGCTAACACTATTCTCGGTCCAGTCACGCGGATAAGTCAACGTCTTCTCCACCTCTGAATACATTAAGACACTATTGTCATAGAAGAGCGGCATTGATTGGTTACCTCCGTGAACGATAGTTTCCTCGGTATAAGAAGGAGTGCTTTCGTCACCTACAGCAGAGCCGGTTCCGTTACCGGGATAGGCCGGTTCATTACCATGCGCGGCATAGCCAAGCCCATCTTTCCACGACCACCATATCTCATTGTTGCCAATATCGTAGTCCTCAAAATCGTCCACAGTAAGGAAGTTGGCCGTCGTAAAGCTCCAGACAGGGCCTATCCACGGGCTGTTGGGATTGACATTATTGACC
>JBAQFY010000301.1:0-2645 GCA_049287505.1 Sedimentisphaerales bacterium
ACCCCTGCCCCTGCTTCCGCAGGGGTAAACTTGTCCCCGCGAAAGCGGGGAGCAGGGGTCCAGAGCGAAAAACTGGATTCCCGCTGGAGTTTATCCCGCACACGATGCGGGGCGGGAATGACAAATACTGTTTCCACAATAAGAACCAATTAACCATCTTTTGAAAGGATTGTATCGACAATGAAAGTGCTCGTTATAAATGCAGGCAGCTCCTCGGTTAAGTACTACCTGTACCAGATGCCCCAGGCGGAGGTTCTCGCCAACGGGCTTGTCGAAAGAATCGGAGAGCAAACCTCTAAACTTTCTCACTTTTTTAGCGGCAAAACCTACACACTGTCAACAAAGGCCGAAGATGTCAAAAAGGCAATAGAGCTTATATTGGAAACGCTCACCAGCAAAGAAGCGGGAGTTTTGCGGCAGATATCTGAGATTGGCGCGGTTGGCCACAGGGTCGTTCACGGAGGCGAAGAGTTCACCGGCTCGGTAATCATTGACGAAAACGTAATTACCTCAATCGAAAAATTTGCGGACCTCGCTCCTCTGCACAATCCGCCGAATCTTGCGGGTATCCTGGCCGTAAAGCACAATCTCCCCAATGTAAAACAGGTCGCCTGCTTTGATACCGCATTTCATGCCACCATCCCGAAAGTTGCCTATATGTATGCCTTGCCGTATGAGCTTTATGAAAAGTACGGCATCCGCAGGTACGGCTTTCACGGAATCTCTCACAGATATGTTGCCCGCCGCGCCGCCGCCATAATGGGCAGAGGAAAATATGATATCAACGCCATTACCTGCCATCTCGGTAACGGCTGCTCCGTTACCGCGGTAAAGCAGGGCAGGTCAATTGACACCTCTATGGGACTTACACCTTTGGAAGGCGTGCCGATGGGAACTCGTTCAGGCGACCTTGACCCCGCTATTCTATTTTACCTCGCTGATAAAGGTTACGATATAAAGGAGCTGAAAAACCTTTGCAACAAGCAAAGCGGTCTGCTCGGCTTATCGGGCATCTCGAACGATATGAGAAACCTCGAAGAGTTCGCAAGAAAAGGCAATGAACGGGCAAAACTTGCCATAGATGTTTTCTGCTACCGCATCAAAAAATACATTGGCACCTATGCCGCTGTTCTGGATACTGTCGATGCTGTGGTCTTCACCGGTGGAATAGGGGAAAATAGCGTCCTTTTGCGTGAGAAAATATGCAACGCCGTTACCCAGATAGGCGTGCAGCTTGATTACGCAGCGAACCAGACAGCAATCGCAAAAGAAGCCGAAATAAATACAAAAGACAGTAAAGTCAAAGTTTTTGTCATCCCCACGAACGAGCAGGCCGCTATCGCCAACGATACTTATGAGCTTACGAAGAACAAAAACCCTTTTGTGTCAAAGCAAAAATCCCGCGCGAATCTCGTAAAAGAGCAATTGAAAGCTCCACATATACAGGAAAGACAATGAAATTTATAATCTGATTCTGCTTTGTAGAAATCATTGTAGATGTAATTTTGAGCGAGATGAGGAACCTGTTTCTTAAACAGATTTAGCTACCGACACTTCGTGTCTCCGCTTCGCGATGCTTCGCATCGCTTCGGTCGAAATGACAGATGGTCTTTTCTACAGAGCAAGGCTCTAACAAAAAAAACTTGAAATCGGCCATGACAGTACTGAAAACGCCGATTGTGTTCGTTTTGATAAGAGGCTTCTTAGTAAATTCGGTCTTGAACACTCGTTTATTTCGTAAGGTCCTGAAGGATTTGACGTATCACAGGTTTGATTTTAGGGATTCTGTTCTTTATGGTTTGCCAAAGGAGTTCGTAATTTACTCCGAAGTAAAAGTGTATCAGCTTATCTCTCATTCCAGCCATTTCCTTCCAGGGAACAGAAGGATATTCTTGTTTGAGATTGTCAGGGACTTGTTTAGCGGCCTCTCCGATAATCTCGAACTTTCTTATCACGGCACTTGAGGTTTTGTCGTCTTTTTTGAAATCTTCAAAACTCTGGCCTTCTACAAAACTTTCTATGGCTTCGAAAGCCTTCAAGATATCCGACAGATAGAGATTGTAGTCCCTCATAGATAAACGGCCTCACTAAGGACGTAGGGCTTTACTTCTTCTCGGAGCGAACTTAAGGGAACTACATCCACTTTACAATTTAAGCGTTCCTCAAGAAATTGCGAAAGGCCTATAAAATCAAAAAGGTCGGCGCCGTGATGAAATTCAACCAAAACATCAATATCGCTTTGACCGGTTTGCTCGCCACGGACATACGAGCCGAAAATCCCTTTAATATCCGCCTTGTAGTTTCGCCTTACTTGGTCTTTCAAGCCCCCAATTATTGTGAGAATGTTTTCTTCTGCCATATTCCCAACTCTCAGCAAACAAAGACTACACCCCCCTACTGATAGTATTTTATTGTTCTGAGGGCTGCTTGTAAAGCATTTTTACTTTTAGAGCAAATTAACAGTTTGTGAGGCGTGAACGATTGCAAATCCTGTTAGCAGAGCTTGCCCTGGTTTTTTGTGTGCCGGGCAAGGGCGGCGGCGCCGATTATGCCGGCGTCTTCGCCGAGAGTTGCAAAGCATATCTCAACATACTCTTTTTTCAAGGTCCAGATATGCTCGTTAAAGAAATCCTTTATACGGTTCA
>JBAQFY010000302.1:0-6850 GCA_049287505.1 Sedimentisphaerales bacterium
TCTGAAGGTTAGAAACCGAATCACCTGGGAGAGAGAAAAAGGCAGAGGCGCAAAAAGAAACTGGAAAAACGCCTCCGAAGACATCTGGTTCGCTACTGTTTCCGACGATTATGTATTCAATGTCGAAGACGTAAAGCTAAGACGCAGAGTCCTGGCACCATATACCGACACAAACGGCGAACCGAAAGACTGGCTCAATACCTCCGACGGCCAATTTCGCCTGACACACCCGGCAAATTTGTGGAACGATATTACAGTGCCCTTCTGGTCAATGCCGGAGAACACGGACCACCCCACGCAAAAACCGGAAAAACTCTTAGCCAAACTTATCCTTGCAAGCACAAATGAAAGTGATTTTGTCTTCGACCCCTTTATGGGCGTCGGCAGCAGTCTGGTTACGGCTAAAAAGTTAAATCGCAAATTCCTCGGGATTGAGATTGAAACCGAATATTGCCTGCTCGCCGCAAAACGCCTGCACTTAGCAGAGCTTGATACGACAATCCAGGGCTACAGCGACGGCGTGTTCTGGGAAAGAAACACACTCAACGCACAACAAAGTTCACCAAACAGAGCGCCGAACCTGACAGAGCCGCCCTTGCTCTTGCTTTCTCAAGAAAGCGCGGGGGTAAAGGAGCCGTAATAACAATTATAGTTAAAAATTGCCGAAAAAATTGTACACTATACTTACTGGGAGGGCCTGGATTCCTGCTTTCGCAGGAATGACAAGGTCAGGCAACCCGCTGCGATGCGTCGCAGCAGGTCGGCAATCAATAAATAGAATTGGTATAATTGCTTCTTCAGTTATCCAGCGGGTTACCGTTGAGCACCCTTATTTTTTGAGAGGGGCCTTATTCCACCACTTCCACAGTCGATAAGCCTTCCTCAAATAATTTATAGATTAGTATCGCATCACCGTTGTGCAGACGAATACATCCCTGTGAATCTGCGGTGCCGATTTGTTCCGGGTCCTTTGTGCCGTGGATGGCAAAGCCGGTCCTGTCTTTAGCTGCTCCTTTGAGCCCTTCCAGCCCTATCCATCTCGAGCCTAAAGGATAATCCGGGTCCTCAGGGTGATATGTCTTGCCGTCAAGGGGATTCTTCCAGACCGGTTTTTCCAGCTTCCCGCCGGTTTTGACGCGCCAAAGTCCTGTCGGCGTCTCGCTGCCCGGCTTACCCAGACCGACACGGAAGCTGCGAACGAAGGTGTCCTGAAGATATAAATCCATCGTAAAGGTCGAGCGATATACCTTCGCGTGGAATGGGCCGCTAATAACTTTTATCTGATCCCCCGCTTGCAGAGCTTCGGGTCGGCTGATTTTGTTAATCTCAAGAAGAATCTCCCACGGGACATTGAATCGCTTGGCGATTGTTGAAAGTAAATCACCTGACTTGACAAGATAACTCCCGCAAAGCTTGTCATCGGGGAAAATCTCTCTGCTGAACAGCCATTTATCGGCAAGCTCGGACAGCTGGTTCTTCACAAAGATCCGCTGCTGGACGCTCATAGGTATTCGTAACGCCTCTTTTAGCCTGCTGCGGGCTTCTATAATCCTGCCGGGTTTTTCGCCGAGCAGCGCCGCAGCTTCGGCGATTAGCTTTGCCGCCTCCAGATTAGGTTCAACATCCGGCACGGGTATAATCTCAGGCAAATTCGGTTTAAGCGCAACTTCCCGCAAATTCGGTTCCTGTACAGGCTCAGGAGGAAGTTCCGGTGAAGACTCTAACAATGGTTTCGGCTCAGTCTCCTTCTTTGTAATCCTCTCTGTGGTTGTTTGTTTCACTTCCGGCAAGTTTGCCTCGGGTGTAGTATCAGCGGTTTTGTCTGTACTTTGCTTTTTACCGAAAGGACCATAATGATAGGCAATCGCCACAGCGACAATCAGTAAAACCGGAATTATGTACATCCAGTTTATGGTTCTTCGTCTGCCACGCGGGCGGTGAGAACGACGGGCCATCTCAATCTCCTTTCACGTTATTGGGTTCCCGCCTTGCGGGGTCCCTTGAAATATATTACTTCCTCATCGGTTACTAACAAATCTACCGGCTCATCATGCTCTGTTACCGGTATCGCCTCGACAAGCTGCTCTGCAAAGCCAAAGCCGCATCTGGAGGCGTTAAGTTTGGGATTAGCGAAAAACCTGTCGTAATAGGAGCCGCCGCGCCCAAGCCGATTGCCCTTCCTGTCGAACCCTAACGCCGGCGTTACCACCAAATCAATCTCTTCAAACGGCATCGGCACACCGGCTATGGGATTTCGCAGACCGGATGCACTCGTCGAAAAACCTGTTTCCAGCGAGTATATCTGCACCGGCATCATGTGCCTTTGCTGCCAGGAAATCTTCGGCACCGCTACTATCTTGCCGAGCTGCCAGGCGTGCAGTATTGCCTCGGATGTATCAGCCTCGTGCGGAAGAGACAAATACATCATAACCGTCGATGCGCTTTGAAATTGCGATATCGAAAGCAAATTCCGGCATGCCTTCCGGCTTTTTTCACTCCTCTGCTCCGATGGTATAGCAAGCAGGCGGTTCTGTAATTTGCGGCGCAATTGTGCCTTGTCCATTTACATATCCTTCTCTACCCTACTGTCTTTGACAGGTTTGCTGTTTTGTATCAAGCTTTGCAGCTTTTGTAAATATTGCTTAATATTTTTTTCACAGCCGCTCTCTTTCGGCATGTAATATTTTTTCTTCATCAACGCCGGAAGATACTCCTGGGGCACGAAACCATCCTTAAAGTTATGCGGATACTTGTAATCAGCTCCGAAACCCAACTTTTTTGCAGCCGAATAGTGGCTGTCTTTCAAATGTTTCGGCACTTGTTGAGTCGGCTGCTCTTTTACATCCGACATTGCCGACCAGATAGCACAAGCCGCAGCGTTCGATTTTGGTGCACAGGCGACATATAATGCAGCCTGCGCCAGTGCCAACTGGGCTTCCGGCAAACCCACAAACTCAGATATCTGGACCGCTGCAGCAGCTAAAACGGTTGCCATTGGGTCGGCGTTTCCGACGTCTTCAGCGGCACAAATCGCTATCCGCCGGGCAATAAAACGCGTATCCTCACCGCCTGCCAACATTCTGGCAAGCCAATACACAGTGGCATCGGGGTCAGAGCCCCGCATGCTTTTCTGCAAGGCACTTGCGAGGTCATAGTGCGTATCGCCCGTGCCGTCGTAGTCGAACGTCTTCTGTTGTATCGACTCCTTTGCAACCTCCAGATTAAATTTTATTTTCGCGCCGGTCTTCCGAGCCGCCTGCGATAACACACCCACCTCAAGGGCCGTCAGGGCCTTTCTGGCATCCCCATCGCTCATAACCGCTAAAAATTTCAGTGCCTTCCGGTCAGCCTCGATATCAAACTTACCAAGCCCTCGTTCAGTATCGTCAATTGCCATTTTCAGCAATTGCAAAATATCCTCCTCGCTGAGCGGCTCAAAAAGAAATACCGTACTGCGGGAAATCAACGGCGAATTGACCGAAAAAAACGGATTTTCAGTAGTGGCACCGATGAGAATCAAAACACCTGCTTCGACGTCATCCAGCAGGACATCCTGCTGTGCACGGTTGAAACGGTGAATTTCATCGATAAAAAGTACTGTCCTCGTCCCGTTTCCTGCGAGCCTGTCACGGGCATGCCCGATAATCTGCCGAATATCCCTGACGCTGGCCGCGGGGGCGCTGAGATAGTGAAATTCGGCCTTCGTGTAATTTGCAATCACCGCCGCCAAAGACGTTTTGCCGACGCCGGGCGGACCGTAAAATATCAGGCTACTCAGCCTGTCGGCATCGAGCATCCTTGTCAGCAGCTTATCGGACCCAAGAAAATGCCTTTGTCCGATAAATTCATCAAGCCTTCTCGGCCTCATCCGAGCCGCCAGCGGCGCCGCAGAGCCTATATTCGCCTGCTCAGACTCACTGAACAGGGTTTTGCTGGGTTCCCGCCTTGCGGGGTCCCTGACCTTATTTTCGTCCATAGACCATATTATATGAAAGATGTGCAAAACTGTCGAAACTTTATTTCCGGTTCCCCTGATAGATGCTCCCTGATTCTCGGTGTACCACCGCAAATTCCTTGCTATGTTCGGGATGACGTATATACTGACTATTTAGTATCTGTTGCGGAAAGCGAAAACCGACGATGTCACCCCTGCCCCTGCTTCCGCAGGGGTAAACTTGTCCCCGCGAAAGCGGGGAGCAGGGGTCCAGAGCGAAAAAGCTGGATTCCCGCTTCCGCGGGAATGACAAATATGGATACATACGCTTCTAACAGGCGTACTGTTTCCGCAACAGGAAATATTTAGTGCTCTTGGTGGCAATCTATAGGTTGCAAGGTCAATTGGAGACAAGAATGAATGGGTACTAACACAGCTAAAGCAAGTGTGTTTTACAGAACAAATGCAAAGATTCGAAGCATTGCCGGCTATGGAGCATTGCTGGCACGTAACCTTAATGGATTCTTGTCCTTAGATTCTGATTCTTCGTTGAACAGACTTGAAAAAGAGCTGAACTCGCTTTTGGCTGGGTATCCCCGAAATCATAACTATAGGATACATAAAAAGAAACTCATCCCAAGCTTCAAACTCTACGAAAGATTAAGACTTGTTGTCTCTTTTTACCCTGAGAAATTAGAAAGCTTCTTAGATATCGGCTCTTGCAGAGGATATTATGCAATGGAGGCGGCTCAACGGCCCAATTGTCGAATTTCAGCAGGAGCTGATATTTACGAACCATTTATTTCTATCTCTAAAAAAGTCAGGGAATACCTCGATATTAAGAATGTCGAGTTTTATTTTGCCACACTTGACGAGCTATCAAGCAGACCTGAAGCTTACGGTGGTCCATTTCAAATAGTCTTGCTAATAGGAACGTACCACTATCTGTTTTGGGGTAGCAAACTGAGCCCAATTGCATATCATAATCACCGGGAAATACTCGCCAGGCTCTCTCAAATTTGCACGGACAGGCTTATCTTCTCAGCGAGGCTGGAAATAGACAGGCTGCCCAATGACATCAAGCAGAAAGCCAAAATGCTTGGTAATGAGGTCGGATATAACACTGCAGATTTTCTTAGAAGCGCTGAAGAATTCTTTGAAGTCCATAAAGCCGGTTATCTGGGTAAATACCCTTTATTGGTCATGTTAAAGAAAAACTCTTAGGAGAGCGTCCAAAGGTCTTTTGGCCATTGCCATAAGCTCTTTTGTTTAAAGGCATTATGGTCTTTTTGGCATAACGATTTTATAGATGCCTATCTGGAAACTCCGTGGTATGATAGGCTGACAACTAATAGCTTACAAATATTGGGAGCGCCTTCATGACTGACAACAGTCAACAAGAGCCTGAACCAATAACCATAAGAAATACATCTTGGCGGGTCTGGATTCTGCGAATTCTGCTGGTCATAGTAATCGCAGGATTGGTAATCTGGTTGTGGAAGAGTGTACTCGAGGACCGTCTAATTCCCAAGCGGTGGGGCGTCGTCCAGGCGGGAAAGATATATCGCAGCGGCAGACTCTCAGCCGCGCTTGTCAAAAAGATGTTAAGAGAAAACAACATCTCCGTCATCATCGACCTGACCGGTGACGAACCCGGTGACAGGGACCAAGAAGCTGAAAAAGGAGCCGCCGTTGAGCTGGGCATCGAAAGGTTGAACTTCCCACTCAAGGGTGACGGCACCGGAGATATTAACAACTACGCCCAAGCAATTGCTGCTATCGTCGATGCCGAACAAAAAGGCAAACCCGTTCTTGTTCACTGCGCCGCAGGCACACAGCGCACAGGCGGCGTAATTGCATGCTACAGAATGCTGGTAGAGAAAAAACCACCATCATTCGCTTACGCCGAACTCTTGCGCTACGATTGGAAAGATAAGCCGGACCAAATTCTGCTAACCTACATCAATAGCAATATGGCCAAGCTGGCTGCACTGCTTAAAGAAATGGGGGTCATTGATGAAGTGCCCAATCCGCTGCCGTTCATCCGCAGCAGACATTTTCAGGCGACAAGCTCCTTGTTGGAATTCAAAGCTGCCGCCGTCCTCGTTCACATCTGTCCGACCAGGCTGGAAACTCTCAATGCCCTTTGATTACTTTCAAGTGTCGGCATCGGTGACCTTTGGCATAATTAACTGATAATCATTGCTTGTCTGTCTTCTTGTCTGTCTTCCTTCGCTTCAGCGGTGCTATGTTCAGCCAAGTGCAATAATCCAGTATCAAGCACAAAAAAGACAAACTATTGTTCCGCTGATTATCAGGTTTTTCGAGCGCCAAAGTGGTCGTTTGTATGTCAGCCGGTGAATCACAGGAATCTGTATGCAAATACCCAACTCCAGAATTTTAGGCACTTATATGATAAATGCTTGCATAGGAACACCCCAAAGACCCGTCTAATCCGCCTAATACCTATATTTTGGCTTTATTTTTCCAAAATAATGCAAAAAATTTCCAAAAATATCTTTTTTTTATTTGATTTATAGCCGTGAGCCGATAAACTTTTTAGGCGGTAGGCGGGTGATTTAATCTTATAACGTATAATATAGTGACGTTTTGCGTAGCAGGGAAAATTTAACTAAGGATTTTTTAAGGAGATGAAAATGAAGAAAGTAATTATGTTGACTGCCGTAATCTTATTGAGCACAACGACATTCGCACAGGAAGGCGAGCTTAGTGGAACTCTCGATGTAACCTGGCTGAGCCAGTACATTTGGCGTGGTTTCGAGATGTACCGTAGCCAGAGCGCCATTCAGCCCAGTATCGACCTGGACCTTTATGGCACGGGACTTGGACTAAATGTTCTCTGGATAAGGGCCAATTCAAGCGGATACGAAAATGACGAGAGTCTGCACTTCACCT
>JBAQFY010000303.1:0-47813 GCA_049287505.1 Sedimentisphaerales bacterium
ATCTCTCATAACTTTTTACTCATTTCTGACCATTTTTACCCCATTTTTTACCGTTTTTTTCTTTCCTCTCTTATCCAAATTCTCCATATAGACATACCTACCCCTATTATTAGCATAAAAAACAAGGATTTGCCCCTCAAATCAGAAAAAAAACCTAAAAACCCACAAATTTTCCCCAATTTTTAAAATTTCATTTCTAAAGAATGTTAATCTACGTAAATTTATGGTCTTGAATTTTGATTTCCAACCAAATATTCTTTTTGCTCTGTGTGTCCTCTTCATCTAATCTTCTTTTTTTCAATAGTCAATAGCAAATATTCAATATCGTAGATCCGCCGTTTGTCAGGCGGAATCAATTACTTGCTGCCAGTGTCCGGGCCAACATTACCGCCCAGCCGGCGGCAATAATAACTATTAGGGCTAAAATGATGTACTTTACTTTAACCTCGCTGAAAAAACGCTCTAAAAAGCGGAAATACACCCCAAAAACGGCTATAATAAAAGCCAAAAACGCTATAACCACAAGCACACAACATAATAACGCACCGGCAGGCTGGATATAGAACGCCTCGAAGATTTTGCCCTGGGCGAAGGCAAGTGTCGCAGTAGTCATTCCGCAGGTTGGACACGGCAGCCCGTATCTTTGCTTGAATCCGCAGCGGCCAAGCCACCGCCCCATATCAATATTATAATGTCCCGCCAGTGCAAATAATCCGAAGAAACCGACCACCGCCAAGCAAACAATCACCGCTGCCATTCGCTGGCGAGAAGACGCTCGGATAAAAATTTTCAACTTATTTACCTGTTGGCTTGTTGGCATAACTACGTTAGAATAGAGCAACCGGATTGTTCTGTCAAGAAACGACCAACACCAGTTAATTATTGAAAAAATACGAAGTACGCGATACGAGATACGAATATGCCATTAGAGCAGAGAGATTTGAGCAGAATGCTGGAGACAGCTATCGTGGCAGCACGCCTGGCCGGCCAGCACGCGATGGAAGAAATCAATTACATCAAGGCCTCGGTGAAGAACGCCACCGAACTCGTAACCCAGGCCGATGCCAGATGCCAGAAGATAATCATCGACCGAATCAAGGAGAACTATCCCGACCATGGCTTTATCGCCGAGGAAGGTGACGGGGATAAGATATTCAAGCAGCCCCCACGAGGCGACCAGCGAATATGGTGGGTCATCGACCCTATAGACGGAACCAACAATTTTGCGCATCGCATGCTTTTCTTTGCCATAAGCGTCGCGGCAATATACCAAGGCGAACCGATTGTAGGTGTGATTTTCGAGCCGGCTACAGATTCAATGTTCACTGCGGTCAAAGACGGCGAGTCACAATTGAACAGCAGGCGAATAACCGCAAGCGAAGAAACGATGGATAAATTTTCGAGCGTTGGTCTCGATAGCCATTTTGACAATGGTGTGCCGCCGTGGACCTGCGAAATTATGCAGCGGACAAGATTCCGAAATTTAGGCACAACCGCTCTGCAATTGGCATACGTGGCAAAGGGCGGCCTTATAGCCACCATCGCCTCCGACCCGAAACTGTGGGACATAGCAGCCGGGACCGTAATCGCTGAGGCCGCTGGAGCTATCGTTACCGACTGGCAAGGGAAAAAAATCTTTCCTGTCGATTTGGAAAGCTATGAGGCTCAGCAATTTCATGTATTAGCAGCCAACAAAAAAGTCCACACCAAATTAATCGAGCTTCTAAATCGCGGATGAAAATCGAAAATCTGTTATCGCGGTTCGGGGACGGGGTGCGATGCAAGGATTTTCACTCTATCGCTGGGAGAGTTGACCTGGCTTCTGTCGAGTATTGCTATAACTCTTCTTTGTGGGCCATCGATGCCGATACGAACGAGAATATAAGCGGTAAAAACATCACTGCGCACAGTAACAAGGTTGCTTATCCGCGAGAAAATCACGTCTCTCTCTTCAAAATCGCTTACCGCCCCGTCGCCTGGCGTAAGGTCGGGAAATCGGTCTAAATCGAAAGAGCTATACAAAGGGTCATTAGCATAATAGCCCATCGCGGGAACATACATCAGCTCAGCGGTGCTTTCAAAACCTCCTGCTGTGTCTCGATACGCAACTATTGCCTGGGCGATTGCAGAGGACATCCACGGTAGTTGCGCTATCACAAACCATGGGGCGGAATTGACATTTATCCGGCCTTTTATTCTTGTTTCGTAAGCTACTCGGCCAAAGGATGCAGGGTCGATGACCGTCAGATACTGAAAAATATTCGCAAAAGCCGGATTCAGCAAATCAAGCCGAACGGCTTCTTCGCCGGGCTCTGATGCAACTCGCATACCAATCATATCGCACGGGTCGGCACTCGGCCCCACCTTAAGGACCCTTGCTATATCACCAACCGTAATAAAATTATCCACGGAATTTGCAAGATTGTAGTTCCTTCGCCCTGCGCTTAGGCCATTCGCTCCACCCAATGTCTCAGCCGCAGACTGCAAATTCTGATACACTACATCCCAGGCATTGTCAGGCCTGCAATAAGACTTTCTCGTACCTTTAATAGTATCCCAGTTAAACCATTCATCTTGGGTTTGCTGTTTGTCAAGATAGATGTCTTCAGCCGATGTCGTCCTCAGAAGGTAAATGTCATATCTTTCACTTAAGGCATACGTCAGCGGGTCCACACTCACAAGACTATATGTAGCCAGCACAAGATTAGGATCTTCTCTACCCCCACCGGTTCGCATCAAACCTGTAACACCAAATCCACTCGAAGCAGTAGAACCGTTGGTTACAACAAATCGGCTGCCGTCCGCTATAGCATAGCCGGCCAGTTTTATCGTGCTCACGACCACACTATTGTTCCGGTGAAGCTCCAGCCGGAAATTACCTAACGGAATATCTACATCGAATGGATTATAAAGCTCAATCGCAAATTCATTGTTTTTCGAATCATTTGCATCCGTCCCGCTGACACCGAATGCTATCTCACTTATAAACGGCTGGGCCTCGAAGCCGTAATATGTTCTCTGCCCAACCGGCAAATAAGTTACCTCTGTGTCGTAATCACGAAAGTCAACTATATTGACCGCCAATTGAGCGGCTAATCCGTCGGCATCCACAACCGCAAAGTTAGGGTCGGCATCCAAAAGTCCCGCCCGTATCGCATCATACAGTAAACTTTTATCCGCAGTATTAACATTAATCATCTTTCCATTATTCAGCTCTGAACCGGCTGGATTAATAATCCGGTCCATATTGTATGTGGTGGCGATGTGCCGATACGCATAATTTGGGTCAACGCTGCCGTCGTCGCAGGCCCTTTTGAACCAGGTGTTCAGTGCTTCCCCGCCTGATGTTATAGGCGTGGACAAAGTATTATTTCTGAATTCAACACTCCAATCCTCCAGCCGTGTGTCTATAGCTGTATGATTCAACAGGTATCTGTAACGAAGCTCGAGCTCATCGGAAATATCAAAAGGCGTATAAGCCCCGTTTGGTGCATCGTAATACCAGATAACATTTTGCTCGTACCTACGCAAATCCAGCGGGTCAACTCCAAGACCGTTATTTGCTCTTGCTTTAAGCAAACTTGTTTCTGCCGCCGTAGCAGGAGGATTGTTCCCTCGAGCAGCAAGAGCCATAAGATTTATTTGCATTTGGCTTGAACCACCGATGTCTAAGATAGTGGCATTAGGGTCGTTCGGGTCGAATTTGTAAGCCGTATCAACGTTTAACATTGCCCCGTTGTCAACAATTCTAATGGCAGCGTAAATTGGTTTGCCTTTTTCGGAGGTTATATCGGCAAGTTTAAGCCACTTTGAATCACCTACACCGTCACCGTCGGCATCGGCGTTAGCAACCAGATTATTGAAATCGGTTATCGCGTCATTCTCACCGACAACCTTAGCCTGTATGTTACTGCTATAGCCGGTTAAATATCCTGTAACATCGCTTATCTGGCGCCAGTAATAATTGCTTCCCGATTTGTATGGCTCGAGACTTGCCAGCCATTTATCCTCTGGGCCCGGATAGTCCTGATATTCGGCTCCTTTGCCGGGGACATCTAAAGCCAATTCCTGCGATATCTTTGTAATGACTGTTTCAACAGCAAAGTCCAGCTCCTTGCTTTCCGATATTGCCGAGGTTGCTATCTTGTCAATACGGGTAACCATAACAAAAAGCACGCCCACGATAGCCAACAGGCTGGTCAAGACCACAACCAGGATAAGGGCTGAGCCGACAGAAAGCGAGACACGATGAATTTTCCTGACACTCCTGTTAGGCCATATGTCATTCCCGCGCAAGCGGTAATCCACTATGTTACTATTTTTCTGGATTCCTGTTTTCACAGGAATGACGTTTTTTTTGTTTACCACTTTCATTCTTGTCAAATTACTTGTCTAAATAAACAATGTGAGTAAAAGTCATGCCTTCTTTTATAATGCCTTTGGAATCGTATAACGTAAAAGTGAACTTAAGCGCCCGTCCGAGCCCGGGGATAGCGTTAAAATGCGCCTCATCTATCTGCTCTCTGGGATAATCGATGTTATTGATAGTTACCACTCCGGAAGACGGATAGGGATACAGCACTCCGGGAACACTATTTGGGTCGGCGAAGAAAAAATGCGTGTCCGCTAAATTTCCATCGCCATCGGGGTCAACTTCCGGAATCCATTGCTTCAGGGCGTCATTCCAGCCCTGAATCTTGAACTCCCCAACGCCCTGGCACAAAAGCATATGAATTGAATTCGCGTCCGATGGTTCAACCGTCACCCCTCTGATTGATTCGTTGACATTACTGGTGCCAACCGTAATATCGCTCATAACAGAGAGCATATTCATCTTGTTCTTCCACGCAATCTCCTTCCAGCCCTCTATAGATATCTTGTCGTACTCATACCGGTTGTTCCACTCGTACCATTGAGCATCACTGAGGCTATTGGTGTCCGGAAAATCAGCAAGGCTGGGGTCAGCCGTCAATATATGCAGGTTTCTCGCAAGCACTCGCTTGGTTCTATCCTGCTCCTGCTCCCTGACGTTGCCCTTCCTGGCAATCATATAACAGATTCTTGCAACGTTGCCGCGAACCATCGGGTTCGTTTTATAAGATTGAAAATCACCATCCGCAAAGAACATTATCCGGTCAAATCTCTCATATCCGTCAAGGTCGTTATCTTTATAATTAGCGTTAGGCACCGGCTTGGCCACCCATACTACGAAAATTTCCCCATTCTTTCTGAGGCATTTGAGGTCGGCGTTGAGCTGGTTGGTAATAGCCCGCAGTTTCTGCATAATTTCGGCGTTTGCGATTGCGGTACGATAGGCTCCAATGCCGACCTTGAAAATCACGCTCGCGAATGACAGAATTACAGCCAGAATCCCAATAGCCGCCAAAAGCTCAATTAGAGTAAAGGCTTTTCTCATTTTTTTCCTGCTACCAAGACATAAAAAACATCAATTGAGTAATGTAAAGTGCCTGAAGTTCAAAGTTCTTGTCACTTTAGCTCACTTTTATCTTCCTTGTGTCTTCGTGGTTAAAATTCATCCGCGTAATCTGCGCAATCCGTGGTTAGAATCTAATTACTTTCTGAAATATCGCTATGCAGGGGTATTTACCGCCGCCGACAGGTGGTGGAACCGCCCACACCGAATCACTCAGCCCGCCCTGCCAGACTCTGTCGAGCACGATTATGTTAGGAGCACCGGCATCACGTTGCAGGACTCGATAAAGCTGGCCTGTCTGGTTATCCGCTATCGTACAACCGCCATTGATGAACATTTCCTCACCAGCCAGAGTTATCATGAGCTTATTTTCGTTACCGGCCCCGGGGACAGTTGAAACACCAACCTTAACCGGAACAGGCCTTTGCGCCCCGCCTGGATATGTAGTTCTGCTCCCCACTTTTCTGCTGACAAAAACTGTTACCTGCACAAGCCGATTAGTCGGTGTAGAATCCACTTGCCTGCACAGCGCAGACCAATAATATTGCTTATGGGCCAAGCTCTTTGTCGAAGGATATGCAAACTCATCAGCGGCGATGGGATTTAACACTTCGAACGGTGTCAATTGGTCAACCGCCAAGTTTGGGTCTGTCAGATTAAAACTGTACAACCTGATTTTTGCAAAGGCCTCGTCTGCTGCTACCGCCGCGACGGTTTGCTCAGTGGCGAGGGTCGCAAAATGGATGCCGGTGAGAAACGTGCCGCTTATGAAAATCATCCCCATTGCGAGCGTGCCGACAGCTAACAAAACCTCAGTAAGGGAAAAACCTTTATATTGACTCTTCTTTCTCATTGGCCCATTAATCCGTCGAGATTATCGTCCCCGTATATGGGTTTATATAGACCAGTTCCAGACTACTTAAATAATTGAACCTTTTCACTGCGTCTAATTTATCGAACCGGATTTTGTCATAGATAACGAACCTGTTTCGGCTCGATTCCGCTCCCAAACCCAGCTCAGCATAGTCATCCTGAATGAACATACCCACCCCGTAATTTGTTATATTATCAGGGGAATTGAAGATACTATCCATTGATACTTTACCGGAGAGGCCATTATTTGGCTGGTAAATTCCATCTCTGTTTCTCACGCGAACATCGTGCATTATCAGTTTGCCGCTCGGCGAGAAAACAATCGAAAAACTGGACGTGTCCGTAAGGTATTTATTCTTTTGGTACGGCCCGAAATTCTGTGGATTCGTATCATCAAGGTAGGTTACCTTAAGCGGCTCATCGTGTGGGTCTTCCGCATCGGTCCAATGCGTACCGTGGTTGATTCTAACCATTAAATCCATTACGCCCAAACTTTCAGGCAATTTTATCGGCTTTAGACCTTCAACCGCCCGAAAGCCAGGGTTTAAACCTGTTTTCTCAAAATCGTGCACTATAAAGACCATATATTGGTTGCCGGCCAAATCCTGCTGGAATCGTATGCCGGCATAATGCTGCTCCTTTGCAGCAATTGCGCGGGCGCTGGACAGAGCCGCGCTTATCATACTCTTTCCGCCGCTTCGAGACTCGAACGACTCACGAAACACGCGCACAGCCGGCAATCCAAAGGCGACGAGCAGCGATATGATTGCAATAACAACCATCATCTCTGTCAACGTAAGGCCGGTTTTGGTTTGCAGTTTCTGGTTCATAGTATTGTCATTGCGAGCGAGGCGAAGCCACGCGAAGCAATCTCAACTTCTTGCTTTGATATTCCTTGTTCGATACGCCTGTAAGAAGCGTATGTATCCATATTCAATATTCCTCTGGGCTTTCTGTCCTCTGTCATCTGTTATTTATATCATCGGCAGTGCCGAAGATTTTGTCCGGCCCGGCCGATACCAGTTCAGGGAAATTGTCGCCGGGAACATATCTGTAATCCAGCGCCATCCCCCACGGGTCATATATCTCCGCTGGTGTGTCAGCCGTTCCATATTTGTTCTTTAGCAAGGAATCGGCGATTTTTTCCAGTATCTTCCGAGACTCCGGTATCAAGGTAAGCTCATTATAAAGATATTCAGAATGAACAAGCGCATTTGAAAAATTCTTTTCGGGCTGTTCGGGGAATTTACCCGTGTATTCGCAATATTCCTGTAGTGCGCATTCCAGCAGGGCAAAAGTGCTTTCGAGGCACCTTTCTTTGGACTGATTATCGATAAGAGCGGCGACACCAATTACTATTGAAGCCAACAGCGCGATTATAGCCACTACGGCCAGTATCTCGACAAGGGTTAAGCCATGTTTGTATTTGTAACTTTTCATAGTTTTAGCTTGCTCAATCGGGTGTGGATGGGGGGCTTAGTTTCCAAAGTTGCAAATGTCGTCGCTTGTCCCATAAAGACCATCTACCCCCGCTGAAATCAATATGTAAGAATCAGGCCTGTAAGGCCAGGGTCTGGCGCTTATCTTTGGATCCAAGATATAATTATAAAAATATTGATATTGGGTTTTTGCATCCGCCAGGGGATGGATTTTTGCGTCCGCGTTTTGTTTTACATTAACGAGGGCGTCGTTATCCAGAACATTGTAAATTTCATGTATTGTTTTCCCGGAAGTATTTGCTCTGTAATAAAGAATTGGCGCCCCCGCCCTGACCGTCTTGCCGTTAGCTAACGTTATTTTCTGTGCTCCAAATACATCGCAAAGTACAAAAGTATTCGGTGCCAAAGGCCTGGTATCAAAAAATAAGCCGGGATTACGAATTGAGATGTTACCTAACCTAAAAGCATCGGCAGTGGCGAGCTCCAGATAAGGGCCTCTTCTCTGGTCAAAGAAAATGGGATTATTGGCGTCGTATATGAACTCTCCATCGTCATTACGCCCGTTAGACCTGAAATCTGATTTCGGATGGAATCCCAACAGGTCCCAGCCTAAGAGGGCTTCGGTAAGCTTCTGTGTACCACAGTAATCACTGCCGGGTGCCGGAGGTAATGGCCAGTCAGAAGGAGGATAGTCACCATGGTCGTTCTTGAAGGCTGTCAGAGCCAGCTCGATTGTCATAAACTGTGCTTTTTGTTTTGTCTCTCTTGCCGTATCGCGCACCATACTGATAGCAGGGATAAGAAGCCCAACCATCAATGCAATTATCCCAATAGCTGCCAGCACCTCAACAAGTGTAAATCCTGTCCTTTTTCGTCTCACAGTTATTCCCTCTTTATATTCCTATGCCCATTTTGCCGTCCAAAGCGAGACAAGCCTTCAGCCCTGAGCGAAGCCAAAGGGGAGAATCTTTATGCAACTCAAAACCAAACACTCAAACTTTCACCTCCCCGAAGCCGTCATTCTCTGTATTTCCACTCAAAATTGCATATGTCATCAGCAGTTCCGTACTCACCATCATATCCTGCTGATATCAGTATGTAAGAATCAGACCTGTAAGGTCGGCGCACAGTCGTAATCTTATCATTCCTTGTATTTCGGTAGAACCTTGCAGGTTCAGCAAGACTATGCGTCGTAGCCTTGCCTGCCTCCTCCCAGGGCTTACCAAGACCAATCAGGACCTGATTGTCCCAGTAATTGTAGATATTACCCATATTGTCCATAGGCGTTGGCGCGCTGTTGGGGTCATGCAGGTTGTTTGATGTTTCTGCTTTGTAGTATAGTATGGGCATACCGGTTTTCATACCGGTTCTCATTTGACGTGTATATACGTCACATAAAACGAAAAGATTCTCGTTAAAAGGAGCTGTCTTACCGGAACCGTATATATCTACCAGTCTATATGCGTTGGCATTATCCAACTGCAGAAACGGTCCCTTTCTGGCTTTTAAATTATCGTGGGTAGGCAGGTAAATTTCCTTAACACCGGCAATATCCATAGCATCGGCTCTGAAGGCCGAATCCGGGTGAAAACCCAACAAATCCCGGCCCATCATTGCCTCGCAAAGCTTCATCGCACCACAGTAGGGTTGGCCGGCTCCGTCCAACGCACCGGAAGGGGGATAACCATCGTTCTCGTTGTTGAAAAGTTCTATGGCGGCCTGCATACTGTTAAACTGAGCCATTTGTTTTACCTTCTGGGCATACTTCCTGACGTTGTTCAACGCCGGCACAAGAACGCCTATGAGGATTACAATAATGCTCATAACCGTCAGCAGCTCTATAATGGTAAATGCCGCTTTTCTGTTGGAATGTTTGACGATTGACTTCATTTCTTTTCTCCTTACTGTTTGGTTAAACATTTAACTTGTTATATTACCTTTTAACTTTGTTGGCCTAAGCTCGTGATAACCTGTATCATTGGTAAAAATACCGACAAGACAATAGTCATAACGATACTGCCCAGACACAAAATCATAATCGGCTCAAGCATCGACATTAACGAGGCAACCAGCACGTCAACCTGCTCATCATAATTGTCAGCTACCTTAAGAAGCATCTTGTCCAGGTCGCCCGTTTCCTCGCCCACGGCAACCATATTGGAGACAATTAAGTCAACGGTTTTAGACTGCCGTAACGGGCTGGCAAACGTATCGCCCTGCCTGATGGAATTGTGGACGTTATTGAGCATGTTAGCATAGACTTCGTTCCCTGCTGTATCACGCGTAACATTAATGGCATCCAGAATCGGCACACCGGCACTAATCAATGTTCCAAGTGTCCTTGTCCACCTTGTAACTGATACTTTACTGCTAAGCTGGCCCATAACCGGCAGCTTCAATTTTATAGCATCCAGAACATATCTGCCGGTGCGGAACTTCCTTACAATTCTGAGCAGAAAAATTACTCCAAGCGGCATTGATAATATGATCGCCCAGCCATATTGTGTTGCAATCCAGTGGCTTATGCCAAGTACTGTGGTCGTTACCGGATTCAACTCCCCTTGTACCATCTCCTCGAGCACAGTCTTAAACGTCGGGATCACAAATGTCATCAACAACGTAAGAATAGTGAAAGCCGCGCACAAAACCACCGCGGGATATATCATTGCACTTTTAACTCTCGATTTGAGTTTCTGTGCCTTTTCCATAAAGTCAGCCACACGTGACAATATCAGGTCCAGCACACCACCGGTCTCACCGGCCGCCACCATACTGACTAAAAGCCGGTCAAAGGTTTTTGGGTATCTGCCCATAGCTTCCGAGAGCGTGGAACCACCCTCAATGTCATCGCCTACGTAACCGATAACCCTCTTGAATGTCCCGGACCTTTGCTGTTCCTCGAGAATCCTCAACGACCGCAAAATGGGCAGGCCCGCATCCTGGAGTGTCGAAAGCTGTCTTGCAAACTGGGTTATATTTTTGACTTTGACCTTGCCGCCGGCACCTCGCTTGCGTGCCGGTCTGGCAGCAGCTTTTCTTGCCCCCGGCTTCTTCCCCGCACCACGCTCACGGACCTTCGTGGGGAAATATCCCATATTGCGTATTTTGCTTATCGCTTCTTTCTGGCTGAGAGCATCTATCTCATCTTTTATCTCTACGCCCTGTGCATCCAGAGCTGAATATTGAAAAACTGACATCTTAAATATCTCCTTTGTATTGACGATTAGCTATTAAGTCCAGATTCTTAATGAACCAGCCCCTCCTATACTTCTTCCATTATCGTTTCTTTTACAACCTCATCTATGGTGGTAACGCCGTCATATATTGTAGCCAGGCCGTTATCACGCAGCAGCCTCATACCGGCTTTCTGGCCTGCCGCACGCAGGACCGCTGTCGAAGCCTGATGCATAACCAAGTCTCGTATCTCATCATTGAATACCATAATCTCAAAAATACCTGTTCGACCTCTATAACCGGTACTATTACACTTGCTGCAACCCCGGCCATAATAAAACTTTTTGCCCTTAATATCATCCGGGGTAAGTTGTAACTCTATCAATTGCGCTTCACTCGGCTCGAACGCTGTTTTGCAGTTTTCACATATTTTCCTCACCAGTCGCTGGGAGAGGATGCCTTCAATAGTAGCAGTAAGAAGAAACGGCTCAACCCCCAAATCCAAAAGTCGTGCTATCGAACTTGGGGCATCGGTTGTGTGCAGGGTTGTAAACACAATGTGGCCCGTCAGAGAAGCCTGGGCAGAAATCTCCGCTGTCTCAAGGTCACGAATCTCGCCCACTAATATAATATCGGGGTCCTGACGAAGTATGTGTCTTAGGCACCTTGCAAATTTCAAGCCGATTTCCGGTTTCATTTGAACCTGAATAATACCGTCAATGTCATATTCTATCGGGTCCTCAGTGGTGATTATTTTCGTCCCAATGTCATTAAGCTCATTCAATGCCGAGTAAAGAGTAGTAGTTTTGCCGCATCCGGTGGGGCCGGTAACAATTATAATACCGTTTGGCTTATGTATAAGCTGACGGACTGTTTCGCAATCCTCCGGCCTCAATCCGAGTGCTCCCAAATCAAACATGGCCTGGCTTCTATCCAGAACACGCAATACAACACTTTCTCCGAACATTGTTGGCAGAACACTAACACGCAAATCAATTGGATTGCCCTCGACCGTCAGTGATATTCGGCCATCCTGTGGCAGACGTCTCTCAGCGATGTCCAGGTTTGCCATAACCTTTATACGTGAGCTAAGAGCCGCAGCAATGTATTTTGGTGGAGGAACCATTTCGTAGAGTACACCATCAATGCGGTAACGCATCTTATACTCATTTTCAAACGGCTCAAAATGGATGTCCGAGGCTTTGTCACGAATCGCCTGCAGCAAAACCAGATTCAGCAGTTTTTTGACGGGATTCGACTCGGATAGTTCCTTCAATTCATCCAGGTCAATACTTTGATTTCTGCCCTCAAATTCCGCAAGGAAACTGTCACCTTGTATTTCATCTATCAGTTCAGTGATGTTTTCGTCTTGTGTCTCGTAATATTTCGTCAAAGCACTTTCCAACACATCACGGTCGGTGATCTTTGCGGTAACCTTAAAACCCATTAGTGTACTTAGATCATCGGTAGCTCTGAAGTTATCGGGGCTGTCAAGGGCAACGGTCAATTCGTTTTGTTCCCGATTGTATTCAATTGGTACGATGTGGTACGTCTTTGCCATTTGCGCTGGAACCTTTTCTACCACATCAGGAGGAATATCAACACCATCAAGGCTCACATATTCCATTCCGCGTTGGGCCGCAAGTGCCATCTGTAGTTGAACTTCATCAATAAGACCCAGCTCAAGAAAAATCTGGCCTATTTGTACTTCTTGCCGTTGGCTCTGAATTTTCAGGCATTCATGTACCTTGTCTCTGCTTAGCACACCCATTTTTATGAGTATTCTGCCGAGGGTTCTGCCTCTTAACTGCTCTATAGGAGGAAGCTTCTGTGCTTCTTTCATCTTTCCCATCAGAGTCTTCCTTTTAATTATTTTGTTTTGATTACATAGTTATTATACGACATTAAAACCTTTTTAGCAAATAAATTATCTAATAGACATTTAGTTATTCAGACTTAAAAGACACCTGTTTTGCTGACAGGGATAAATACCTATACGGTAGAGGAAAATTTTGTAAAACGTTTAATGAATGATAGGCCGCTGTTTCAAAAAAACGGTGGAAATGAAAAAGCAGGAGACGCATTTTTAAGGCTTTGATATTGAATATAGGCAAGATAGAGAATATGGGTCGGGATAGATTTTTGATTAAGAGAGCATATGAGGGGAAAACTCTCTGGACATTTAGTTATTCAGACTATTTATGAAAGTTTTATAAGAATATGATAAACAGGAAAATAAGACTAAATAAGTCAATTTTAAAAAATATGTATTATTTTGTTTTTTGCGTTTATATTTTTTTCAAAAAATTACATAAAAATGTTCACTTTTTTAAAAAAATTGTTTATTAAACGAACAAAGAAAAAATAAGGACAAAAAGGTAAAGGATGAAAAAGTGAATTTTTTGAGAGAAAATAGCTAAGTATCTTGATTTATGAATAAAAAACAAAAAAGAAGGGTATGGGAGTTAATGAGAGAATGAAATCCCAAAATAAATATTGGGGCGATTGAAATTTACGATTTGTGATTTTATTCGATTGCTGATTTAATTTAATGATTGTAGATTCCAGCTTTGGGGTCTGTTGAAAAAGTTCCAAAGGAACGTTTTGAGATTGCCGAGCAATTTTTCAAATCGCTCACAATGACCTGAAAACACATTTCGCGTCATTGCGAGGAGCCCTTCGGCTACGCTAAGGGTAAACTACACGATGAAGCAATATCGACTTTTACAACAAACCCCTTGGCGGGAATGATATTGGGGTGTCGTCGTGCCAATGACGGATAAACAGACTCCAAAATGAATTTAGGAGATAAAAATATTTGGAGTTGGGCGCTATAACTTTTCTGAGCTTGCTATTTATTAAAATTCCGGATAGAATATGGTTCCGAAACATGAATTTAGAGATTGCTTTCCTTCGCTTGCAATAAAAAAGGAGAGCGTTTATTTGTAAAAAGAAAAAGTTTTTTTGGAATTCAAAAATGATTAAAGTTCTAATTACAGACAAACTTGCAAAAGAAGGTATCGATTTACTCAAATCGATGGACGGCGTTGAGGCTGTTGTTAAAACCGGTATAAGCGAAGATGAGTTAGCTAAGATTATCGGTGAACACGACGGCTTAATCATCCGAAGCGATACGAAGGTAACAGCGAAAGTGCTGAGTAATCCGGGTAACCTCAAGGCAATCGCCCGGGCAGGTGTCGGCGTAGATAATGTAGATGTTCCGGAAGCCACCAGGAAAGGAATACTGGTTATGAATACCCCGGGTGGTAATACTCTCAGTGCCGCTGAACATACGATGGCTTTGATACTTGGGATGAGCCGAAATATTATACCGGCCTGCAACAGCTTAAAAGGTGGGGCCTGGGATAGAAAAAAATATACGGGTAATCAGTTGAACAATAAAGTGCTTGGCCTGATAGGATTGGGCAGAATAGGTATGGCTGTGGCAGAAATGGCAAAAGGCTTCAATATGAAGATATTGGGCTATGACCCGTTGGCCGCACCGCCTAATGCGGAAAAAGTCGGCGTTGAAATATGCGACAGTTTAGAGCGACTCTTCAAAGAAGCCGATTATATCAGCGTTCACGTCCCGAAAAATGAGCAGACGCTGAATATGATTGGTGCAGAACAGATAAATATGATGAAACATACGGTCCGGCTAATCAACTGTGCACGCGGCGGAATTATTAACGAGGATGCGCTTTATGATGCGCTTGCCGAAAGGCGTATAGCCGGTGCCGCTCTTGATGTTTATTCCAAGGAGCCGCCTGAGAATACCCGCTTTAGCGAATTTGAGAATTGCCTTGTTACGCCGCATTTAGGCGCCAGCACGGAGGAGGCCCAGATTGAGGTTGCGGTCGAGGCAGCCCATATCCTTGTTGATGCGATAAAAGGCGGGCCGGTTAGAAATGCTGTAAATGCTCCGTCAACGACTGGTGCTGTCTCGCCGATTGTGAGCCGGTATGCGGAACTTGCCCGGCGAGTTGGGACTCTTGTCAGTACAATTGGGCCGGGCCAAATCAAGGGTGTTGAGGTGCAGTATCGCGGCTTGATTGCCGAAATGGCTGTCGAACAGGTTACCCTTAATTTTGCGGTTGGTTTGCTGCAAAAGCACTTTGATATGCCGTTGAATATGGTTAACACTCCAGTTTTAGCTAAAGAGCGCGGGATAAGTATAGACGAGACCAAAAATACCGAGTCCAAAGACGTGGCTGCAAGTTTCAACGCCAAGGTTGTTACGGATAAGGTTACACGCACAGTGACCGGCTCGGTCTTCGGGGGGACGCTGCTGCGAATTATTGAAATCGACGGGTTCAATATTGAAATGACGCCGCAGGGAGCGGTTCTGGTTATATTTAACGACGACAAGCCGGGCGTCATCGGTTCGGTCGGAACGGTCTGCGGCAGGCATAACATTAATATCTGCACAATGGGTGTTGGACAAAAGCCAAAAGAGGGAAAAGCTATTCTTGCCGTCAGTCTCGACAAGGAGCCTGACACAAAAGCGATTGAAGAGCTTGGCGAGCTTGAGTTCGTGAACGAGATTTATGTCTGCAGATTGGACTAATTCTCTGAGAGATTGCTTCGCTTCACTCGCAACGACATAATCGTTGCGTTATTGTAACGGGCACGTGGAGTTTTCGATGTGGCTGAAGAGTTAATAATAAGTGTCAGTGGAATGAGAGGCATCGTGGGTGAAAATCTTACAGCTTCCGTAGCCACTGACTACGGCTGTGCCTTCGGGACGTTTCTCAAAGAAAACCGCGCAAAAAAAACGGGGAGATTGTCGGTTTGTATCGGCAGGGATTCGCGGCCGAGCGGCCTGAAACTTTTGACCGACGTTGCAGAGGGATTGAGTGCTGTAGGAATCGATGTGATTGATTTGGGGGTTGTAACCACGCCCTGCGTAGGGATTATGCTCAGGGAGCTTGGCTGTGCCGGCGGAGCGATAGTAACGGCTTCGCATAATCCCGGCCAATACAATGGCATAAAACTATTGCTTAGCAACGGTGTTGCTCCGCCGAGCGATGCAGCAGAACAAATAAAGCAATATTTTTTCGATAAACATTTTAGTTTTGTCGGTTCGTCTGAATGTGGCAATGTAACTTCCGATGAACAAACTGATGCCATTCACATCGCAAAGGTTTTGGCGATTGTTGACAGGGAGTCAATCGCTGTAAAAAGATTCAAGGTTGTTCTGGACAGCGTCAACGGGGCAGGGGGGCGGGTTACTAAAAAGTTGTTGGGCGAACTTGGCTGTGAAGTTATTGCGGTAAATGATGAGCCGAACGGCTTGTTTGCTCATGGGCCTGAACCGACTGCTGAGAACTTAAGGGGCCTTTGTGAAATAGTAAAAACTGAAGAAACCGAGATCGGTTTTGCTCAGGACCCGGACGCTGACAGATTGGCAATTGTTGACGAGAACGGACACTATATCGGCGAGGAATATTCTCTTGCTCTGGCGGCAAAATATATTTTCGGCAAAAGAACGGGCAGGGCGGCTACAAATCTCTCGACTTCGAGAATGATTGATGATATTGCTGTAAAGGCCGGTGGTCAGGTTATCCGTACTGCTGTCGGTGAGGCCAATGTTGCCGAGGCGATGTTAGAACACGATTGCATCATCGGCGGAGAGGGCAATGGGGGTGTGATTGATTTGCGAGTTGGGCCGGTCCGCGACAGCCTTGCCGGTATTGCTCTTGTTCTGCAATTAATGGCTGAAACAGGAAAAACGATAAGCCGATTGGTTGGTGAGATAGGTGGCTATTATATGAGCAAAGATAAATTCGCCGCAGATAAATCTCAAGCAGAGCAAATCTTGGATTTGGCGAAAAAGATATTCACCGGCTCAAAGCTTGACATAACCGATGGCTGCAGATTCGATTTTGACGATGGCTGGTTACACCTGAGAGCCAGTAATACCGAACCTGTGATGAGGATTATCGTTGAGGCGAAAGACCGGCGTACTGCTGAAAAATATGTGGATGCGGTTTTGAAGGTACGCAAAGAAGTGTTGGGTTGATAGGCAGATGCGCAACGACAAACAGACAATTGCTGGCAGGCAAATAAAATCTATCACATATATTGGTATTGCAATAAATATTGCTCTGGCAGTTATTAAGGTCGTGATTGGTTTGTTAGCAGGTTCGCTGGCGCTGGTAGCCGACGGACTCCACTCAATTTCTGATTTAGCCACAGATGCAGTTGTGCTATTGGGCCTGCGTCTGGGTGCAAAGGGGCCCGACCAGAGCCACCCTTACGGCCATGGGCGAGCGGAAACTCTCTCCGCTGGATTAATTGCAATAGTCTTAATTCTTGTGGGGGGAGTAATGATTTACTACGCCACTATGGCCATAGTTAGGGACGAAGTTACCGTCCCTCGGTTTGCAGTTCTTATAGCAGCAATCGTTTCAATTGCCTCGAAAGAGTGGCTCTATAAGGCCACACAAAAAATTGCAATTAAATCCCACAGTCCGGCACTTTATGCCAATGCCTGGCATCACCGCAGCGATGCTTTCAGTTCGGTTGCCGTTGTGATAGGGTTTATAACACTGGAATTTGGTTTTGGCCATGGCGACCAGGTCGCTGCTGTTGCCGTTGGCGTGATGATTATCTGGGTGGGAGTCAGAATAGCCGGCGATTCGCTGCGTGAGCTGACAGAAGGTGCCGTCGATTCAGAGACAGTCGAGCGTATAAGAGATGTAATTAACGCCGAAACTTCGATACGTCAATGGCACAATCTGCGAACCCGCACGGTCGGCAGAGAGGTTTTTCTGGACCTGCATATTCTTGTTGACCCGGATTTGAACATAGCCGCCGCCCACGAAATAGCAGAAAGTTTGGAGAACGCCCTGGATGAGCAGATTGCTCGTCCTGTGAATATTACGGTGCACATTGAGCCGGATACGCCCGAGCTAAGAAAATAATCTCTTTTAGTGCCGGATGTAACGAGGTGGTCATTTTTTGGCAGGGCCTATGGTGAGCGTTCGAGCTATTTACGTTTTCAGAAACTGTGAGGGACCCCGCCTTGCGGGAACCCTGAGGAGCAGGATGAAACAATAAGGTAGAATACCGAAATGAAGAAAAAGGGAATTTGTCGATGAGCTTCCTGGGAATTGACGAACTATCATATTGCTCAGTGAGCTAAAGAGCTGAAAAACCAGGAAATCACTGAAATACTGGGTACCAGTCTTGACGCCGTCAAAATCAGATTACACAGCAGCGGAGCTAAGCTGAATGGAGGTTATAGTTAAAAAATGAGCTGATTTCGGACACCGAGGCAGTAGTTCAGTGCAGTACTCAATGCTGCAGCTAACACTAAGGTAAAGTAGATGAGAACCAGAAAACTTAAAACAAGAATACTAATATCGTTCTTTAGCATTATCATAGTTTTTGCTATATCAGTGGCTGTATTTGGGTACTATGTCATTGAGAACGACATCATCAAAAGAGAACAGGATAAAGTGAAGAATGACCTGAACTCTGCGAGAGAGATGTATCATGAAGAGACCGAAAAACTCAAAGATGTGGTACGATTCACTGCTTTGAGGTTTTTTATAAAAGATGCCCTTGTGGAGAGGGACCCCGCAAGGCGGGAACCCAACGATAATGAAAGGCTCAAAAAGGAGCTGGAGGAGATAAGAAAGGCGGAGTCCTTGGACATATTGACTCTTACCGACCAGAACGGGCAGGTTATCGTTAGGGCTCGAAATCCATCTGTTAGTGGTGACAATCAAGCACAGGATGAGCTTGTAAGCAGGGTCATATCAGACAAGAAAATAATTGCCGGCACAGTTATTGTACCAAGGGAGGAACTCTTAAAGTGGGGAACGTACCTGGCTGAGCGAGCGCATATAAAATTTATCCCTACTGCGAAAGCAAAGCCAGACCGGGAGACTGAGCAAACTTCAGGAATGATGATAAAGGCTGCTACACCTGTTTTCGGATATGATGGCAGCTTCATTGGTGTGCTGTACGGCGGCAATTTACTTAATCGGAGTTACAATATCGTTGACAAGGTCAAAGAGACGGTATATCAAGGGGCCAAATATAAGGGAAAAGATGTTGGCACTGTGACTATCTTTCAGGGTGACCTGCGCATCTCAACCAACGTCAAAGCAAAAGACGGAACACGCGCAGTTGGCACTCGAGTTTCCGAAGAAGTAAACGAGCAAGTGCTGGTGAAAGGTTTACCATGGATAGACAGGGCCTTTGTGGTTACTGCTTGGTACAAAACTGCTTATGAACCCATCAGGAATATAGACGGAGAAATCATCGGAATACTCTACGTTGGCGTCCTTGAGCAGCCTTTTGTTGATATGGCGAGGAACACTTTCTTTATATTTCTGGCAATAACCTCTATTGCCTCCTTGCTTGCGGGTGCACTTGCCTTAGTGCTTGCGGGAGCTATATCTCGACCTCTTAAGCGGATGCTCACGGCCACGAATAGACTTTCCGAAGGAACTTTCGGATATAAGATTGATGCGAAAACCGGGACGAGTGAGCTGGACGCACTTGCTGCATCCTTCAATGAGATGTCTTCACGGCTTAGTGAAAGAGAGCACAGTCTAATAATTTCGAAAGAGAAATTGGCGGCTTTGAACGAGACTTACCTCGACTTGGTGGGTTTTGTCTCGCATGAGCTAAAAGGAATGCTGGCCACAATAACTATGAATGCTGTGTCTGTTCGCGATGGCCTTTTTGGGCCTGTAAGTTCCAAACAGAAGCAAGCCCTTGAGTCGGCTACAAGAATCCTGGGCTACCTTATGGAAACTGTAAGGAAATTCCTTGATCTAAGCAGGATAGAGAAAGGTGAACTTGAGTTGAATAAAGCAGAAGTGCGCCTCAGAGAAGATGTGTTCGATGGTTGTCTGGAGACTTTTGCCGGAGAGATGGCCGAAAAGCAGATGGAGGTCACCAACAATATTCAACCTGAGATTAGGATTAACGGCGATATTGATTTGGTGCGCATAGCAGCAAATAACCTTGTCAGCAACGCGGTCAAATATGGGTTTGAGAAAGGAAAGATAGTGCTGAACTCGGAAGATATTGGGGATAAAGTCCAGATTGAAATTTACAATGACTCCCGGCCTATTGGAGAAGAAGATAAGGGCAGACTGTTCAAGAGATTCTCTAAGCTCAGTGTCCCCCACGATAAAAAGGTCAAGGGCACCGGTCTGGGGCTGTTTATTACCAAAGAAATTATCGCAAAACATGGTGGGAATATATGGGTTGAGCCAAGAGAAAACGGGAATTCTTTTGTCTTTCAGGTACAAAAGGGATTCTGAAGATTTATGAAAGAAATAGCAGTTTATTTGTAGGAGAATATTATGGCTAAGAAAAAGATCGTCTGGATAGAAGATGATGAAGAGGTTATATCAGCTTTTAAACCACATTTCGGAAATCGTGGATGGGAAGTACTTTCGGCTTCTTCCGCAGAGAAGGGTAAGGCGCTGGCCCTGGAAGTGAAGCCTGACCTTATTATTATGGATATAATAATGGCGGGAGAGCATGGATATACGGCTATCGAGGACCTTAAAAGTGAATCAGCACTGGCGAGCGTACCCATAGTTATTTTTAGCGGAGTAACTCACAGATGGGGCGAGACGACAGCTTCTCGTTTGGATGGTTTGCTTACTGAAGCTGACGAGTTTGTTGACAAAGCTGAAAAACCAGATGTTCTGCTTAGCACTATCAGCAAGTATCTCAGTACATAAGCTTTTCGATGAATTAATGTTATCAAATACTGGACTGTTCCAGATAACGCGAAGCTTATTAGTTGTTATCTTTCCAATTCCACCATTTTAATAACTGCGGGTCGTGTTTGGTGTTTGAGGCGTAGTACACTGCGCAGCGCAGTACGTAGAGCATGCATCTGTCAACGGGACCTGCCTTAAAATCACAGAGTTTCTGATAAAGCTGTTCGGGGTCCTGACCTTCAAGCTGGTGGAGAGAGTGAATGCCGATGTTCCGCATATCCTGGGCGATTTTTTTGCCCACGCCGGGAATCTGTTCCAGAACTTTTGAGGGTGATTGTTTCATAATCTTTAAGTCCCTTCGTTCTATTATATAAATAACAGTTGATGCGTTCACTCAAAAAAATGACAAAACTTTTGTCGGTGTTTGCCGTCAGGAAGGTAAGGTCAGATTAGCCGGTTAATCTTGCCTGTTTTAGGACGATAATGGTCAAAATCGGTTTAAAAACGGCTCAGAAGAGAAAGAAAAGCCATCGTAAAATGGCTGAGAGTAGGAAAAAATAAATTTTGTCTTGACAGAAGTTTTATATTTATATATATTGTCTATAGACATAATATAGAATATGAGGTTTTAATGAAGCTAACAACAAAAAGTGAATATTCGATGCTGGCACTTATCTACCTTGCGCGTAACGAGAATAAAGGTTTCGTAAAAATAGAAGAGATTTGCTCTAAGTTTGATATTTCAAAGAAGTACCTGGAGCTATTATTCTCAATCTTAAAGCAAAACCACTATATAAAAGCCAAAAGAGGCGCCAGTGGCGGCTATAAGTTGGCAAAGCCGGCATCAAGAATAAGTGTTGCAGAAATAATAAGACTGATGGACGGCGCCTTGGCACCGACGGAATCAGTAAGCGTGTACTTTTTTTCGCCTACCCCTTTGTCGAGAGAAAAAAATCTTGTCAAGATATTCAAGGAGATAAGAGACTATATTGCGAACAGGCTTGAGTCTGTGAAACTTTCTGACCTGGTTTAGATTTTTTGAAAGTTCGTGAGTATTTGAAAATCAAAAGAAATATGACCATAGAATCATGTTTTTGGACATGTTTTGGATTATCAAAATCATATTGTAAGAAATTTAGTTTTATTTGGAAAAATCGTTTGTCGAAAGGAACAAAAAATGTCTGCGTTACCGGAATCTACAATCTATTTCGAAGAGAGTATTGTGGATCTGGAGGACTGGAAGCTAAAGCAGTTGGCAAGCGCTGGCCGGAGCTTAGTCGATGGGAGTCGAGGGCTTTATGCCTTTATCGAATCAGGTGGCCGTCAGAACAACCACTTCCTGATAACAATTGGGTCGACGCGAAACGTCCCGTTGTTTACATATGATGCTGCTATTATAAGCCCATGCAAGTCTGTGAGACTTTTATGCCGGTTCATCAAGGAGCAATGATAAATTAGAGTTTGACTTTTAGACGTTGAAAAGGGATAGATATGACACCTCCAACAAAATCAAGAATTTTCTTTGATGAGAATACCGTCATCGCAGAAAAATGGAGTCTGGATCGGATAGCAAAAGCTGCCCGCCCATTACTTCCTCTCGACCTAACTTACAATATCTTTATTAAGTTAGACCATTTTATGGACAGCCAGTTCTACTTCTTGGTCTTGCTTGCCAGCATACCGAATCTACCTGTGGAGGTATGGGAAGCAACTGTGGTCAACGATGATACAAATCCTAAATTTAGATGCGTGTCTCAAAAGGAATTGGCCGGGTAGTAATTTCGCTTGTCCTGTTATTACACAATAGAAAAGGAGATAAGAGACTATATTTCGAACAGGCTTGAGATTTTGAAACTTTCCGAATTAGTTTAGTTGAAATTATGTTTCTTGTGCGTGTTTGCGATTATCAAAGTCTTAACTTGAAAAATATGAATCTATTTGAAAGGTTCTTGTGTTGAAAGGAGCCAAAACATGTTATTACCGTCAAAACCCTCAATCTTCTTCGGTGAAGAGACCATAAATTTAGATGTCTGGAGACTCAAGCAGATAGCAAGTGCGGCCCACTCACTACTTCCCTCGGCGCCGGGCCATCATATCTTTGTCAAGCTGGACGACCGCGTGGATAATTGCTTTCTGGTTATGCACGGCTGTACGCCAAACATACCTCTGGATTTATGGCAAGCAACCGTGGTCGATGAAGACGAGCAGCTACACCTTAAGTGGATGGGCGTAAAGGACTAAATTGTTTGGTGTTTTTGCCTATCTATTTTTATGAAATGGATAAGAAGTAATTGGGTGCTCTGATTTTTGTCATTACTTTTCGCTAAAGCTGCTTTGGTTCCTCTCTGGTGAAAAATAGATGAATAATCCCGTGCAGACTAAATGAACGATAGAGAACTTTTGCAATCGGGCGCATTATAGTATAGAATACTTTGATTTTACAGCGCTTTTAGTTCAGGAAGGATGTTTGTCTGTATGGGTCTTGAGAGTTTTTTTAATCCTAAATCTGTGGCTATAGTTGGTGCGTCCCGTCAGAAAAGCAAGGTCGGGTATGAAATCTTAGCCAATTTAATGGGGGCAGGATATAAGGGTAAAATATACCCGGTCAATCCCCAGGCCGATACAATTGAAGGTTTGAAGTGCTATCCGGACCTCGAATCTATCAAACAAGTGCCCGAATTGGTGATTATTATCGTTCCGGCGAAGATTGTGCCGGCGATTATGCAGCAGTGCGCAAAGATTGGAGTAAAAGCGGTTATTATTATTACCGCCGGTTTCAAAGAGGTAGGTAGTGAAGGTAAAGCCCTTGAAGAGCAAGTAATTCAAACCGCAAGACAAGCCGGCATCAGAGTCATCGGCCCGAACTGCCTTGGAGTGATAGTACCGGCAAACAAGCTAAATGCCAGCTTCGGAGGCGATATTCCCACAGCCGGCGGCATAGCATATCTTTCACAATCAGGGGCTCTGCTCGCGGCTATTCTTGATATTGCTAACGCGAATAGCATTGGTTTCAGCAAACTTGTCAGCATAGGCAACAAGGCGGATGTGGATGAGCTCGACGTGATAAAGGCCGTTTCCAATGATAAGGATACGAAGGTTATAGCCGGGTATCTCGAAAGTATTACCGATGGTGATGCCTTCGTAAGGCAGGCCGAGCAGATTTCCCATATAAAACCCATCCTTCTGATAAAATCCGGCGGGACGCAGGCCGGTGCAAAGGCGGCTTCCTCTCATACCGGAAGTCTCACCGGCAGCGAAACAGCCTATGAATCGGCGTTTGAGCGTGCCGGAATCATTCGCTGCGATTCTATTAAGCAGCAGTTTGACTATGCCCAGGCCTTTGCCGAACAGCCTCTTCCGGCAGGACCACGCGTTGCTGTTATCACAAATGCCGGAGGGCCCGGAATAATGGCGGCAGACTCTATCGAGCAAAGAGGACTTACCTTTGCGAAGCTGAATGACGAGACGGTTCGCAAATTAGAATCCGAACTGCCGCCCGCCGCTAATTTATATAATCCCATAGACGTTTTGGGAGATGCCCTGGCTGACCGCTACGAGTTTGCGTTAAGTGTTGTTATCGATGACCCCAACGTAGATATAGTTTTGGTATTGCTGACCCCGCAAGCGATGACTGACGCTGCGGCTACTGCCGAAGTAATCGTTAAGATGTCCCGCCAGAAGCCTGTCAAGCCGATTCTCACCTGTTTTCTTGGGGCAAGGAAGGTGGCGGAGGGAGTAAGAATTTTGCGAGAAGGGAAAATTCCCCAGTATGATGCTACCGATAGTGCCGTTGCGGCAATCAAAGTCATGGCTAACTATGTCAGATGGCGCTCCAGGCCGAAACGGATTGTAAAGCTGTTTGGGGTGAATCGACGCAAGGTAGAAGGTATTATAGAAAGGCACCAGAGGCAGAACGTCCGGGAAATTGGTGAGACCGAATCAAAGGAAATACTCGAAGCATATGGTTTTGTAACACCAAAAGGTTCTATTGCAACCTCAGCCGAGCAGGCGGCAAATATTGCCCGGCAGTTGGGATTCCCAGTGGTGTTGAAGATTTGGTCTCCTGATATATTACATAAGTCAGATGTTGGTGGAGTTAAGATTGGCCTCAATAGTGAGCAGGAAGTTAAGGATGCTTTCGACCTGATGATGTATCGAATACCCCAAAAACGTCCCGAAGCAAATATACTGGGTGTTCTTGTGCAGGAGATGTGCGGTAGCGGTAAAGAGGTTATCCTTGGAATGAATCGTGACCCGCATTTTGGTCCTTTGATGATGTTCGGGATGGGGGGGACAATGGTGGAAGTGCTGAAAGATGTATCTTTTTATCTGGCGCCGCTGACGGCTGAAGAAGCCAAACAAATGCTCATTAACACAAAGACGTACCAGATGCTCAAAGGAGTACGCGGCGAGGAGGGTGTGGACATAGAAGCAATAGCCGAAGGATTGCAGAGACTTTCACAATTGGTTACGGAATTTCCTCAAATTCAGGAGATGGACATAAATCCCTATGTGGTGGGCCCTGAGGGCACAACGCCGATTGCAGTTGATGCAAGGATGAGTATAGAGAAATGAATATGCAGGAATTTGACTGGAAAGAAAAATATAAAAACAAGATAGGTACAGCTGTAGGTGCGGTGAAATTGATTAAGCCGGGCAACAATATATTTATTGGGACCGGCTGTGGTCAGCCACAACATCTTGTAAACGCTTTGGTCGAATATTCCAGCCACATTTACGATGCTCATATTGTACATCTGTTGACGATGGGAGCTGCACCGTATGCCGATGAGAAGTTCCGTGAGAAATTCAAAATGAACAGCTTTTTTATCGCGGATAATGTGCGCGATGCTTTACAGAAAGGTATTGGTGACTACACGCCGATATTCTTGTCCGAGATACCTTCCGAATTTGAAGCTGGAAGGATTCCCATCGATGTTGCCTTGATTTCCGTGGCACCACCCGATATAAACGGGCTGTGTAGTCTTGGTGTTTCTGTGGATATTGTTAAATCAGCCGCCGCCAATGCGAGGTATGTCATTGCCCAGGTAAATAGCTATATGCCTCGTACATTTGGGGACAGTTTCATTCATGTCGATACTATTGATATGATGGTTCCTTTTGATGAGAACATAATCGAGATTCCAATTCCTGAATCGAATGAGACGTTACGCCGTATCGGCCAAAATGTTGCAAGACTTGTCGAAAACGGCAGCACAATCGAGTGCGGTATTGGACGTATACCACAGGCTCTGGCGGATTATCTGGCGTACAAGAAAGACCTTGGTGTGCATACAGAAATGTTCAGCGACTGGATAATTGACCTGATTGAGTGCGGAGCAATTACGTGTGCAAAGAAATCGTTGAATCGGGGGAAGGTTGTAGCGAGCTTTTGTATGGGTTCGAAAAGGTTGTACGATTTAATCGACAACAATCCTTTTTTCGAATTTTATCCAACCGAATATGTCAATGACGTGAATATTATCAGTCAGCACGACAAAATGGTTGGAATCAATGTGGGACTGGAGATTGACCTGACCGGCCAGGTTTGTTCGGATTCGCTTGGGCACAAATTCTACAGCGGTATTGGGGGGCAGGTTGATTTTATTCGAGGTGCGGCAAGGAGCAGGGGGGGCAAGGCTATAATTGCAATGCCTTCCACCGCAAAGGACGGTCAGGTTTCGAGAATTGTGCCACACTTGACAGAGGGTGCCGGCGTGGTGACAACGCGTGGCGATGTTCATTATGTAGTGACTGAGTACGGCATTGCTTATTTGCACGGAAAGAGTATCAGACAGCGCGTATTGGATTTGATTAATATAGCGCACCCGAAGTTCAGAAAGGAATTGGTGCAGGCCGCGAAGGCGAAAAATTATATATACCAGGACCAGATTGAGCTGTCGTGGGACCAGGTGCAGTATCCTGAAGAGCTTGAGCATTATGATACTTTGAAAGATGGTACTGAGATATTTTTTAGACCGGTTAAGCCAACAGATGAACCTTTACTGTCGGAGATGCTGTATTCACTGAGTGAGAAGTCGGTGCAGACCCGGTATATGACAAGGACGGTGTCTTTTCCACATAGTGACATTCAGCGATTGACTAATATTGATTACAAGAATGATCTTGCCATAGTTGGGTGTGTGCCAGGTGTTTCGGGCGAGGAAATTGTTGCGATTGCCCAGTATTTTCTTGACCCGAAGACACAGGCCGCAGAGGTGGCGTTTGTGGTGCAGGATGAATGGCAGCAGAAAGGGATGGGGACATTTTTGCTGGACTATCTTACGCAGATTGCAAGACTTCACGGTGTGAGGCGATTTTATGCGACCGTGCTTCCGAATAATAAGCCGATGTTGGCTATTTTTCATAATTCAGGCTACAAGGTGAACACGGAATTCGATGGTGACGTATATAATATTTCGTACGATTTGATGGACCGACGACAATAGGTGTAAATTTGGGAACGAAAAAATCTGCATTTATTTATTCGGAAGAACTTGAGAAGTTCAGCTATCCTGCGGATTGTCCGTTTAATACGGACAGGGCAGGGCAGGTGAGGAAGATTTTAAATTCTATGGACCTGCTTTCCGGCGACAACAGGATTGAAGTAGCGCCGATACCTGCCGATAGGCTCGTTTTGAAAAAGTTTCACTCGGCCCGTTATCTGCATGCGTTAAAAACCGCTGCAAAAGGCCGATGGGATACCGAGGCACTGGATATGGGAATCGGCACACTGGATTGTCCGGTATTTGCGGGGATGTATGACTACGCGGTTCTGGCTACCGGGGCTACGCTTACTGGTGTAAAGCTGATTCTCTCGGGTTCTGCTCGGGTGGCTTTCAATCCATCAGGGGGGTTTCATCATGCCGGGCCGGAACGTGCCTCCGGCTTTTGCTACATCAATGACGTGGCCTTAGCGTGTATAGTGTTAGCTGAGGAGGGTAAGCGAGTTCTGTATCTTGATGTGGATGTTCATCATGGTGATGGCGTTGCATACGCATTTTACGACCGCCGTGATGTGATGACTATATCATTCCACGAGAGTCCGGGGACGCTATTTCCGGGGACAGGGTTTGCGAATGAAATCGGGGACGGGCAAGGTAAGGGCTATTGCGTAAATGTCCCTCTTCCGGTCGGTACTTACGACGAAGTGTATCTGGAGGCGTTTGAGGCTATAGCTCTGCCGTTAATTGGTGCATATAATCCTGATGTAATTGTTTTTGAATTGGGGGCTGATGCTCTTGCAGGGGACCCGCTTGCACATCTGTATCTGACCAACAATGTTTATGCCGATATCATCAAGCATTTGTTAAGTTTTGATAAACCCATCCTTGCAACCGGCGGTGGGGGTTACAATATCAATAACACCGTAAGAGCATGGGCTTTGGCCTGGACTGTTCTTGCCGGGGCCGACAGTGGCAGTGATATGAATCCTGCTGTTGGGGGTGTTATGCTCGAAAGTACGGATTGGCAGGGGGGATTGCGGGACAGGGCACTTGTTGTAAGCCAGAGCCAGCGCAAAACAGTAGTGCCAGCGGTAGAGGCGACAATAGAGGCGGTTAAGGCGAATGTCTTTCCAATTCACAAGCTTTAGTTGTGGATTCCACCGATAGGTGTCCTGCGGACTGCTCCCCGCTTCGCGCCGGACGAGTTTACACCTGCGAAGTACGTGTTTAGCCGGGGAACAACCATCCCCAAAGCCTTCGGCTTGTATGTGTTTAGCCGGTCAGGTAGGGTGTGCTTTAGCCCACCGAATATACCGATTTATTTAATTTTGGTGGGGCATCCATTCTCCGTAGCAGAGCTACTGCGAAGGACGAAAGCCCCCCCTACACTAAAGACTTGGCACGGGCTTACACGTACCCAGCCCCGCCGTAAGGCGTCCTGTGGAGTGAAAACAGAGCCAAGATGGCCGTTTCACCAAAAAATCAACAGCGGCTAAACACATACTTCGGCTTTGAGGCTGCCACCCAATAAAATTAGTAAAGAATGTGTGGCAGCCTCAAGCGCAGGACTCCAGCGAAGCGGAGTTCAAGCTTGGGGATGGCTATTTAAGCCACACATGGCTAAACATGTACCCTGCGAAAGCAGGTGCAGGAACGACATTAGTCGGCTGATCAACAATTTCAATTTGTGACTGGTATTACGATTCGGCAGTTACGAGTTTTTGGTGTGGTGCTTTGACGAGTATTGTCACTATCGCAGCGAGTATCAGCAGTGCCGAAGCGCCGTAATAGGCGATTGCAAAAGTTTGATGTTTGACATACATTGCTCCGGCGAGCTTTGCCAACATAAAACCGCCGACACCCCAGGCGGTAAAAACCAGTCCGTAATTCATTCCAAAGTTCTTCAGGCCATAAAAATCTTTAGTAATGGATGGGAAAAGCGAGAGGTTGGCCCCGTAGTTTGCGCCGATTAACGCTGAGATGAGCGCCATTACGGGAATCGTTCCAAGAGCGTTTTCACCGGTTGCTTTCGAGAGCAAAAATATCAGAAATGCCTGGAACAGAAAACAAATAAACATCGTTGCCTTGCGACCAATTTTGTCGCTGAGCATACCGGCGAGTATTCGTCCGCCCCCGTTGCCGATGGCAAGCACCGCCACCAGCACAAATCCCATTGTAATTCCGACCTGTTTGTCTGCGATTGCGTCAAGCTTTGAGATGACCATAAGACCTGCACCGGCACCACATACGTACATAAACCAAATTATATAGAATTGCCAGGTAGTAAGCATTTCCTTCGGAAAGAAATCTTCTTTCTTGTTATTAGGCTTTGTGTCTGTATTTGCCGGTACGGCACGAGACGGAATGTAACCGGCCGGTGGTGCTTTTAATATCTGAGCAAGTACAACCACGACGACCAGAAATGCAATGCCCAGGACCAGTACTGCAGTGCTGAAACCAAGATTAACTATCAGCCATGTTGTCAGTGGGGCGGTATAAACCGAGGCCAGTCCGAAACCTGAAACCACTATTCCTGCAATAAGACCTGTCTTTGCTGCGGGGAACCACTTTATCGCCGGTGGCGTTGCTGAAGCATAGCCGAATCCAATGCCTGCACCGGCAAGTACGCCGAAACCAATGGCAAAGGCGAGCGGGGATGTTGTTATGCTGGCGATTACAAAGCCAAGACCAACCAATATACCGCCAACGGTGGCTACAAGGCGTGGGCCGATTTTGTCTTGTAGTCTGCCGGCGGGAACCATGATCAGCGAAAAAATAAGGCAGGCGAGCATATATGGTAAAGATTTATCGTCCTCGTTCCAGCCCCAATCTTCGGGCACTCGCTTACTTATAACGCTCCACGTGTACAGAATACCAAGAGCAAGATTAATACCCATTCCCGCAAACGTGACACGCCAGCCATAATTTTCAGCTTCTGGTTTCGCCGTTGTTATTTCTTCGCTCATAGTTATAGTTCCTTTAATTGATAATAGACCGGAGGTGTGCTTAAAACACACGTCCGGGTTGTTTGTTGGTGCAGGCGAGTTTATTTGCCTCGGCCTTTGATTAATGCTTCGACTACGCCCGGGTCTGCGAGTGTGGTAATGTCACCGAGGTTGTCTGTGTTCTTCTCAGCTATTTTGCGAAGGATTCGCCGCATAATCTTGCCGGAGCGGGTCTTTGGAAGTGCCGGTGCAAACTGAATGGCTTCAGGTGTTGCGATAGGGCCGATTTCCTTTCGGACGTGCATGATAAGCTCTTTCTTGAGCTCTTCGCTTTCCTTGACGCCTTCCACAAGCGTAACGAAGGCATACAGAGCCTGCCCTTTGATTTCGTGGGGCATCGGCGTTACGGCGGCTTCGGCAACCTTCTCGTGGCTGACAAGGGCGCTTTCGACCTCGGCGGTTCCAATGCGGTGGCCGGATACGTTGACGACATCGTCGATTCTGCCCATGAGCCAGTAATCGCCGTCTTCGTCAACACGGCAGCCATCGGCGGTGAAGTAGATGTTATCGTACAAAGTGAAGTATGTATCAATGAACCTTTCATGGTCGCCCCACATCGTGCGCATCATTCCGGGCCAGGGTCTGCGTATGCACAGCTTACCGCCTTCGTTTATGTCACATTTACTGCCATCATCGCGCAGAATAACAGGGTCAACGCCAAAGAAGGCTCGGTTTGCGCTACCAGGCTTCAGGGTGTGGGCACCGGGAAGAGGCGTGATCAAGATACCACCGGTTTCAGTTTGCCACCAGGTATCTACGATAGGACATCGATTGCGGCCGATTTTCTCATAATACCAAATCCAGGCTTCAGGATTAATCGGTTCCCCAACGGTTCCGAGGATCTTCAACGAATCAAGCTTGTACTTAGCGGGCCACTCTTCGCCTTGACGCATTAGCGCGCGAATAGCTGTCGGGGCCGTGTAGAAAATGGTAACTTTGAATTTATCACAAATATGCCAGAACCGTCCAGCATCAGGATATGTGGGAACACCTTCGAACATAAGAGAGGTCGCGCCGTTTGCGAGTGGGCCATAGACGATATAGCTGTGCCCTGTCACCCAGCCGATGTCGGCAGTGCACCAGTAAATATCATTATCGTGAACTTCGAAAATGGCTTTGTGACTATTAGCGACATGCACTAAGTATCCACCGGTGATGTGAACGACACCCTTAGGCTTGCCAGTTGACCCCGAGGTGTAAAGAATATACAGGGGATCATCCGCATTCATATGTTCGGCAACACAATCTTCGTCTGCATTTGCCATCTCGTTATGATACCACGTATCTCTACCGTCTGTTAAGGCACAGGGGTCACCATTAAGCCGGACAATTATCACGTTTTCAATCGTGGGCGTGCTTTTCAACGCTTCATCTGCAATTTTCTTAAGGGGTATATGTTTACCCGCACGCAGTGAAACGTTACTTGTAACAAGCATTTTGCAATTGGAGTCGTTGATGCGATCCCTGAGCGAATCCGCACTAAAACCACCGAAAACAACTGAGTGAATCGCACCGATACGAGCACACGCAAGCATAACTATCGGAAGCTCGGGAACCATTGGCAGATAAACGGCTACGCGATCTCCTCTTTTTATGCCTTTTGATTTCAGGATATTAGCGAATTTACAGACTTCTTTATACAATTCTTGATAGGTGAATTTTTTGACGGCGTCTTCGGCTTCACCCTGCCAAATCAGCGCTGTTTTGTTTGCTATTGGTGTTCCAAGATGCCTATCGAGACAGTTATATGCAGCGTTCAGCTCGCCGTCGGCAAACCAGGTGTGCTCAATTTTTCGATTCTTCGTGTCCCAGGTATAGCGGAGGCTCTTGGTTGGCTCCTTAAACCAGGACAGGCTTTTTGCCTGCTCCAGCCAAAAGCCGTCCGGGTCGTTAATTGACTTTTCCCACATCTGCTGATATTGCTTAAAGCTGTTTATATAAGCATTGGCCTTAATTGACGCCGGTGGCGGGAATGTCCGCTTTTCGGTCATAAGAGAGTCAATTGCCTTTTCTTGTGCCATAACGTTCTCCTTTGAGTTATTGAAAATTATAGTGCTCTAATAGTTTTATTTATGCACTCTCAAGAATTATATGTTCGGTTCCGAAAACAATTTAATGCATTCAGGTGAAGTTTCACTATCTTCCAGGTGTAAAAGCAATGGGTGGTCTAACTTATCCGAGTCTCTGGAGGATGTCAACTGAAAATTTGGTACTCAGAATTTGTACTTCATACTCAGGATGCAATACGTTACGTCTTTATTGGGATTGACTGATTTGTCCATTGTTATTTGTTGATAGATTCCCGGGACAAATGAGAGGTTATCAGTAATTTCTATTTTTGTCGAGGCACCAAATGTCGCATGTGACCAATCGTGGTCTACACCATGGCGAAAACCGTCGGTAAATGCTATATCTGATGTCAGATGAAGAGGGGCAGGTAGTTCGGGCAACACCAAATCGTACCCAAGTCCAAAGCAATGAACCCAACCGGCATAATCACGCATGCTTGGGGCTTTATAGCCGCTGCCCGCAGGATAATCACAAGTGGCTACGTAGTACGGAAAGAGGCCTTCCATATTGAGAATCTTGGGCCAGGAAAATGAAAGCACCCAGGCTTGTACATTGGCATAGTGTCTTGGCTCGTTATAATAATGCTTGTATATCCAGTTTATCTTGAACTTGGTACAGAAAGCCCCGTTTGTTGGAAAACTACTGCCCTGACCGTCCAGGATAGTCCCACCATAGTACAGCCCGTAGTCATTTCTCTGTTTGTTTACCCAGCCGCTGCCGGTTGCACTGCGATGTGTGACAGCCGCACCGAAACCTGTTGACCAGAGGTCGAGGTCAAGGGTTTCAAAAAAACCGCCGGTATCGCCCCATATCTGACGGCCTCTGCTCACCCACCTGCTGGCGTAAGCCAAATCAAGAGTAACGCCCAATTGACCTTCCTCGGCCTTTGCCGCGCCCATCAATGGTAAAAAGAACACTGCAAGCAACAAGATTCTTTTTGTCATAACTTTTATCCTAATAAAGCATTATAAGCCTGTCGGAGTGAAAGGGGGTATTATATGCAAAGGTTAAATGATGTCAAGCAATACAAAGCAAAATTATTGGGTATGGGATGAAAAATTGCTGCACAATTTGTTAATTTTTAGTTTCCAGAAAGGTCGCCAAGGATGTATTCAACTATTTCGTGCAGCTTTTCTGTGATTTCCGGCGTACAGCGCTGGGAAAATCTAGACAGCTCTTTAACCTCTATACCATAAATGCGAACATCCTCAGGGATATGGTATCCCCATTGCTTGGCCATCTGGAATGCGGTTGCAAAATTGATATCGTGTGAACTGCTTGGACGGACAGTAGAGGCCAAATCAGTGAGACTAAAACGGTGCACTGTGCCGAAGGGTGCAGAGCCGAGCTTAACAGCATCGACCACAACCAATCGATGGTAGCCAGCCAGCTTTGGAATGATGTCCATTGTTGCAGCGGAAGACTTGATAATATCGTATTGCGTCCCTTCGACTTCGCTCAGGGCAGGATTCGGTGTTGTGGATGAGGACTTTAGACGTTTTGCCAGGCGGTCGGCTACTTCGTGAGCCACCCCATCGTCTGAGAGGATTGGATTGCCGAGAGCAAGTATCAGTGTTTTCATATTTCAAATATTGTAAATGGGTTTATGCGTAGATGCATAAATGAGTTGATACTCTTACTCATTCACTCATATACTCGTCCACTCATTCACTCATATACTCGTCCACTCATTCACGCTTTACGGTCTTAATTAGTTCTTTGTTGCTGTTGAAGATATTGACTTCCATCGGCATCTGGCCCGGCAGGGCGTGAGTAGAGCAGGAAAAGCAAGGGTCATAAGCCCGGAAGCACATCTCCAGCATATTCAGTATGCCGTTGCTGACCTGGGCTTTGTGGATGACGGCTTTTGCAACCTTTTTCATCGACAGGTTCATCGCGGGATAGTTGATGCTGGAAGCGACCAGAAGATTGAGTTTTTTGATGAAGCCGTTGTCATCGCATTCATAATGATGTATGAGCGTGCCGCGAGGCGCGGCGATGAGGCCGACGCCCACGGTGGGCTTTTCGGTCGGGATATTGCGAACATCCTTAGAGGTGATTTGGGGGTATTCAATCAGCTCTTTAAGTCTTTCGGCTGCATACATAACCTCGATAGCGCGGGCCCAATGGAACGCCAGGGTATAATGAGCAGGCTTACCCCCCAAGGTCTTGAAGAAAAATTCCGTAGCCTCCTGTGCTAAAGGCGTGGGGATTTTATCAGCCACATTCAGGCGTGCAAGAGGGGCGACCCGCACGATGCCGCTGTCCGGACCGTCCTTGAAGCCGTGCCAGCCCACTTTGCGCAAGTACGGCATCTTCAGATAACTCCAGGGCACGACGTGCTCAGCCATATGTTCCAGGTACGTTTTCGGTCCATATCGGCCGAACTCTTTGCCGGTTGGGTCTATGATACGAATGTCACCATCGTAGAAATTAAGCTCGTTGTTTTTGTTGACCATCCCCATATAATAGGTTTCGTGATAGAACAGGTCTTTGTTTACGATGACATCAACTAATTGTTTATTCTTGAGGATAAAATCGTCAACGACCTGGAGAGTAAACTTGCCGAATTCGACAAGCTCATCTGCCATTTTTGCGATTTTGTCGCGGTTTTCTTTTGAGAGAGGCTGTGAGACACCGCCTGGCAGCCCGAAGATGGGATGTGTTGCCTTTCCGCCAATAATTTCCTGGATTTGTGCGCTGTATGCTCTGTTTGTGAGTACTTTTTTACCGATTTCTGGGCCGACGACATTTATCACTCCTACAATGTTTCTTTCCCCGGGCTCTGCGGCCCAGCCACATATAAGGTCCGGGCCAACAGACATCGCATAAATATGCGCGATATGGCTGTGGAGCATATGGGCACAATAACCCAGCTCGCGGAGTTTTTTGGCGGTAGGTGTCGGTTCGACGTTGTATGCCATATCCAGGGCTTTTGCTGATGCCAAATGATGGGGCCAGGGGCATACGCCACAAAGACGCGTTGTGATTCGAGGCATTTCCTCAATCGGTCTGCCTTTGCAGAATTCCTCGAAACCCCGTAATTCCACGACCTGAAAGTAGGTATCCTCAACTTCGCCCTGGTCATCGAGAAAGACGTTTATCTGTGCGTGGCCTTCCAGCCGAGTGGCCGGGGCTATGCGAATAACTTTTTCTTTTACCTTGTATTTTTCGTCTTCAAGCTTCGGATAGCTCATAGCTCGTGTTTCGTATATTGTATGTCGTATTTCGTTTTATTTTTTATGTTTCTTTTACAACTCGCTGCAAAAGTGACTTCGGCAATGTAAAGCGGTAGAATGTTCCCAGCGGGTCGCGCATTTTTGCCATCAGCTTTTCGATTTCGTCTTCGGGCAGTTCCGACTCTGAGCCGCTGACCTTTAATATCGACGTGAAGGCGCTTAGACAACTGGCGCCGTGGTCGAGCACCGCCGCTGTCGGCCCCATACACCCGCGGCAGGGCATATTAACATTTATGCACTTGGAGTCGCAGCCGGCACGAGTCGCAGGACCAAAGCACATTATACCCTGCTCAAGAAAACACTTTTCGGGGTCCAGCTCCGTATAATCAACGCTTTTGATTTCATCGATAAAGACCTTGTCAGGTTTTTGTCGTGGGCACTCATCGCAGAGAGTTCTCTCGGAAGCTAAGATGATTCCTTTTGGCGGCAGGTCGGCTTTGCCCTGGACAAAATCGAGGACAACGCCAAGCAGTTTTACATTCATCTCTCGCGTTGGGGGGCAAGCACCAATGATGTAATCCACATCAACAACGTCGTCGAGGGTCTTGACGGACTCAAACAGCTCAGGCAGCTCCAGCTCGTGGCCCTCGGGACTTACATAGTGCGTCTGCGGGCGGACGTGTTCGGGATTTACGGTTGTTGCGGTCTGGTCATAGACGGTATCGATTATTTTGTTTTTTGTAGTGACATTAGCCAGGCCGGGGATTCCCCCGAAAGCGGCGCATGCGCCGTAAGCGACCATAATCTTCGATTTTTTGCGTAAGAGTTTGGCTATGTGCTCGTTTTCACTGTTGCGGACGGCGCCGTGATACAAGCAAATAGTGATTTCACCGTCCTCCATTGCTTCGACGTCCTTGTATTTTATGTCCGTAGCCAGAGGTGCGAATGTGAGGTCGGCCACCTCGAAAAGCTTTAGAAGCTCGACATCCAAATCGAGTATAGCAATGTCACATCCGGAGCAAGTGGCTCCCTGGCCTATGGCGATTTTTATCTTCTCAGACATCCACGGCCTCCTTCGCTGCACCGGCGGCCTGTGTACTTGTAGGGCCGGTTCGGTAAGGACTGGGACCAAGCTCGGTAATGCGGTCAATAAAGTTGTTCATAGTAGTGGCGAACTTTTCGGCTTCACCTGCGGAAATCCAGGCCAATCCCAGGCGCTGCTCATTTAGCCCAAACTGTTTTAATAGCGAACGCAGCATAGCAATGCGCCTTCTTGTTCGATAGTTGCCGCCGATATAATGGCAGTCTCCCGGGTGACAGCCGGCCACCATCACACCGTCGGCTCCCAGTCTGAAAGCTTCCATAATCCATTCCGGGTCAACGCGAGCACTGCACATAGTTCGTATAACACGAAAATATGGTTTAATCTGGTATCTGTTTATACCGGCTAAATCGCCCCCGGCGTATGCACACCAGTTACAACAGAAGACAAGAATTTTAGGTTTGAATTTATCTTCCATTATTTAGTCTCATATTTTGTATAAATCCGAATATCAAAATTCGAAATCCTAAACAAATCCAAAATTCAAATATCAAATGTTCCAAACATTGTTAGCTGTTACAAAGCTTAGTCGGCCAAGGCAGCATTAATCATTGCGAGCATTTGTTCATTCTTGAATCCCTTTTGCTCCATCGCACCGCTGGGACAGGCGGCGACGCATCCACCGCAGCCCTTGCACATCGCCTCATTGATTTGGACGATTTTCTCTTCCTCTTTGCCGCCCGGTCTGTCCACAACCTCCAGTGCATTGTATTCGCACACCGGCACGCAGATTCCGCAGCCGTCGCAGATGTCCTCATTAACGGCGGCTATCGTCGGCTCGGCCTGATATTTATCCTTTGAGATAATGGTACAGGCCTTTGCTGCAGCGGCCTCGGCCTGGGCGATTGTTTCGGCCATAGATTTCGGGCTGTGAGCAAGGCCGGCTACGAAAATGCCTTCGGTAGCGAATTCGACAGGGCGCAGCTTGACGTGTGCCTCTAATAAGAATCCGTCTTCGTTCATCGGGACCTTTAGCTTTTGAGCAAGCGCTTCGTTATTGGTATCGGGGTCGATTCTGCTGCTTAAGACCAGTAAATCCGGTTCTAATACCAGCTCACAGTCCAAAAGCAGCTCATGTACTGTTAACTTCAGTTTGTTCCCGCCTGTTATTTTGGGCTTATTGTCCGCTTCGTATCGTACAAAAATAACGCCTTTGTCGCGGGCGGTCTGGAAATATTGTTCGTTAAAGCCATAAGTGCGGATGTCACGATATAAAATATAAACTTCGATTTCAGGGGAAAGCTCTTTGATTTTCAGTGCGTTTTTCACAGCAGTGCTGCAGCAGACTCGGCTGCAGTACATATTCTCTTCTTCGCGGGAGCCGACACATTGAATGAAAACTGCCGTTTGTACTCCCGATAGTAGTTCTTTGCCGGCGAGCAGAGCTTCAAGCTCCAGTTGCGTTACAACACGCTTATCCTGGCCATATAAATACTCGTCTGGTTTGTGCTCGTTTCCGCCGGTAGCGACAATAATGACGCCATGTTCTATCTTTGTTTGAGTTGCCGCAAGGCGGGGGCCCTCTTTGGAGCCGGTTTTCAGAGTGCTCTTGAAATTGCCGACGAATCCTTCTATACTCTCAAGCTCAGTACCTGTATAGACGGCAATGTTTTTATGTTTTTGCACATGCTCTTGAAGATGCGACAGATAGGCCTGGACGTTCGGCTCGGTAAATGTGGAGCGCAGGTTTCTGAGATTTCCGCCGAGCTGCTTTTGACGTTCAACCAGTGCAACCTCAAATCCCTGGTCGGCTATGCCCAGCGCTGCCGTCATACCTGCTAATCCGCCGCCGATTACAAGGGCCGAAGGAGTAACGTCCAGACTTGCTGCTGCCAAAGGCTCAACCAAAGCTACTTTCGCAACTGCCATCCACACGAGGTCCTTAGCTTTTTCGGTGGCTTCTTCGGGCTGATTCATGTGAATCCAGGAACACTGGTCTCTGATGTTGGCCATCTCGAACAGGTAAGGATTAAGGCCTGCCTCACGTAAGGTCTGCTGGAAAAGCGGCTCATGAGTGCGGGGTGAGCAGGATGCCACGACCACTCGGTTTAGCTTGTGCTCGAGTATCATTTCCCGAATGTGGTCCTGAGTATCCTGGGAGCAGGTGTAAAGGTTGTCTTCGGTATAGACGACGTATGGCAAGGATTTGGCATATTCGGCTGTTACCGGCACATCAACAACCGAACCGATATTGATTCCACAGTGACATACGAAAACACCTATCCGCGGCTCCTGCTGGCTGACGTCCAGTTCCGGCGGGAATTCCTGCTCAACGGTGAGTGTTCCTCTGACATCGGCCAAAAGTTGTGAGGCTTTACCGGCTGTGCCGCTGGCCTGGATTACAGTTTCGGGTATGTCTTTCGGACCGGATGCCGTGCCGCCGACAAAAATTCCCGGGCGCGAGGTCTCGAGCGGTCGCAAAGAATCTGTCCAGATAAATCCATTAGGCTCAAGGCGAATACCAAGCTGCGAAGCCAGCCTTCTTTGCTTCTCGCCGGGTTCCAGGCCTACCGATAGCACTACCATATCGAATTTTTCTTCAGCCACCTGTCCGGATTCGGGGGCGTATTTGACCGTAAGTTCGCCATTGCCGTTTTTCCTGTACACGTCGCAGACCCTTGCTCGCTTAAAGTTCACGCCGTATTGCGTTTTGGCCCGTTCGTAGTATTTATCGAAGTCTTTGCCGAATGCGCGGAGGTCCATAAAGAAGATAGTAACATCTATATCTTTGAGATGCTCTTTGGCAATCACCGCCTCCTTGATTGCGTACATACAGCATACCGAAGAGCAGTAGGCATTGCGGCAGGATATATCCCGCGAGCCTATGCACTGAAGAAAGGCGATTCTTTTTGGTTTTTTGCCGTCGCTGAGCCTTTGGAGATGTCCGGCGAATGGGCCTGAAGCGGAGAGAAGCCGTTCGAACTCAACACTGCTGACAACATCAGGATACCTGCTGTATCCGAAGTCGTATTTTAATTCTGCGAGGAATTTCTCAAAGCCGGGGACCACCACGATGGCTCCAACTTCCACGTCCTCTTGATGCGCCTGGTCGTCGTTGATAACGGCTTCGGCTTTGCAGATATTGCTGCATCCCTTACAATCCAGTTTGTCGGTTAGTTTCAGGCAATGTTCGGCATCTCGCAGGTACGTTCGAGGAACGGCCTGAGGATAAGGTACATATATTGCCCGCCGAGAGGCCAAACCTTCATCGAACTCGTTCGGCAAAACAATCGGGCAACAACTGCTGATTTCGATGGCTTTTTCCGGACATTTCTCGACGCACTCCCAGCAGCCTGTGCATTTAGTCAGCTCATAAATCGGCTTCTCGCAGTTGCATTCAGCCGCCTGCTCTTCGCTGCATATAACACCAACGAAAGCAATCGCTTCGGCGTCCACTAAGTTGTCTTCAATCAGCTCTTTAATAGCGCGTATGTCACAGCCACGGGCTACGACGCCGAACTTTTTGGCGGGTTCTGCTTTTAGTAGATTGCGGACAAGCATAGCCATTGGGTAACGCGGTTCAACAACTACATCCTCCAGCTCGTCTTTGTTTGTAAAGATGTAAGGTCCTACATGCCCCCAGCGTTTTCTTAAGCCAATGACGCCGTTGTAGCCGTTGTTAAGCAGCTCCAACGTTCGGCTGGTTATATGTGTATTGTTCGTATCCATTTTAGTTTTTCTTAGTTACGTTTACGGCACAAACCTTCAGCACAGGGATTTTGGCGTCCGGGTCCAGGACCGGGTTAGTCAACATATTCGCCGCACACTCGGCAAAGTGGAATGGAATAAAAACCGTACCCTTCGGCACGCGTTCTGTAACCTTAGCGGGAATCTCAATGTGCCCTCGCCTGGAGTTGACATCTACTTTTTCGTCATTGGCAATTTGTAATCGGCCGGCGTCGGCCGGGTTTATCTCCATATAACCGGTTGGCACTTCGTAATTGAGCAAAGCAATCCGCCGGGTCATCGTGCCGGTGTGATAGTGGAACATAGTACGTCCGGTAGTAAGTATCAGAGGGAACTGCTCATCTGTTTCCTCGGCTGTCGGGATGTACTCGATGCTGTGGAAACGACCAAGTCCGCGGGCAAATTTGCCCTCGTGCAAAAACGTGGTTCCGGGACTGTCCGATGTCGGGCATGGCCAGGCGAGTATTTGGCCTTGGTCGAGACGTTCAAAACTTATCCCGCCATAGGATGGGGTTACATTGGCAATTTCGTTCATAATCTGCTCAGGACTATCATAGACAAAGCCATTGCCGTCAAGGTGCTGAGCCAGGTTGCAGATTATGCGCCAATCGGCCAGCGAGTTACCCACCGGCTCGATTGCCTTTCGTACTCGCAATACAGTGCGGTCCGTGTTGGTGAATGTTCCTTCCTTTTCAGCGAAAGAGGCGCCCGGCAGGACCACATCGGCCAATTCTGCTGTCTCGGTCAGAAAAATATCCTGAACAACCAGCAGCTCCAATTTCTCAAGGGCTCTGCGGACGTGGTTGATGTCCGGGTCAGAGAGCATTGGGTTTTCGCCCATTATATAGAGAGCTCGAAGCCGGCCTTGTTCTCCGTAAGGAGTCCCAGGGACTGCTGCGTTCATCATCTCGACAACAGTCAGGCCGGGCTTTTCAGGAAGGCTTGTGCCCCAGGCCTTTTCAAACTTTTGACGGGTCTGGGGGTCGGATACTTTCTGATAGCCGGAATATACGTTGGGAAGGGCGCCCATATCGCAGGCTCCCTGTACATTATTCTGGCCTCGGAGGGGATTAACTCCGCTTTGTGCCTTGCCGACGTTGCCTGTCAACATAGCCAGATTAGCAATAGACTTGACGTTATTTGTTCCGGTGCTGTGCTGGGTAATACCCATCGCATAAAGGATCATTGCGGCATCGGCCCTGGCGTATGCACGTGCAGCCTGAGTTAATTGCTCGGCAGGAATACCGGTAATCTGCTCAACCTTTTGGGGAGTGTATTCGGCAACAGTCTTTTTGAGGTCTTCAAATCCTTCCGTGCGTTCTCTAATGTATGCGTCATCGTGCAGGTTTTCTTCGATGATAATGTTCATAAAGCCGTTGAGCCAGGCCACATCTGTTCCAGGTTTTTGGCGAAGGAAGAAATCAGCCTTATCGGAAAGCGGAGTTTCACGGGGGTCAATCACAATCAGGGTGGCACCGTGTTCTTTGGCCGCAAGCACGCGTGTGCCTATCAACGGGTGCTGCTCAATAGTGTTGCTGCCTGTAATCAGTATGCACTCGGCCTGGGCGACTTCAGGGATTGAGTTTGTCATTGCCCCGCTGCCGAATGCCGCTGCCAACCCCACTACGGTAGATGCGTGGCATAACCGGGCACAGTGGTCCACATTATTGGTGCCAATCACGGCCCTCGCCAGTTTCATCATAAGATAATTTTCTTCGTTTGTGCACTTGGCCGAGGAAAGCAGACCAATGGCATCCGGTCCGGCGTCGGACTTGATGCCGGAGATACCTTTAGCAATGAAATCCAAAGCTTCGTCCCAGGATGTTTCTGTTAGCTGGCCGTTCCTGCGTACCAAAGGTTTGGTGAGACGATGCTCGCTGTCGATAAACTCGTGTGCCTTGCGCCCCTTGATACAAAGTTTTCCCTCACTAATTCTGTCGGTAAAGCACGGCGCGACATCGACGACCTTGCCGTTGACTACTACCAGATAAAAGCTGCAGCCGCATCCGCAATATGGGCAGGTGGTAAGGATAAAGTCGTTAGTCATAGCTCCACCCCCCTCTCTCTGCGGCCTGGGAAGGCGGCAAGAATTTTTTCTTGTTGTTTCTGGGAGGCATGTGGAACGTAGGTAAACAGCTCCTGTGGGTCCTCGTGGCGTATGAGGTCGCACAGAATCCTTAATGGTAGATTGCCCGGACAGGTCTGCTCGCAGAAACCACAGTGCGTGCACCGCTGGGCAATGTGATATGCGCGGGCGATATGATACAATGGCGCCGGTGGTAAATGGCCCGGCGTGGCCCATTCCTCCAGTTTGCACTCGGCGTCAACAAATACCGGACATACATCTCGGCAGCCATAGCATTTGATGCATTTGTTCATTTGATACAGCCAGTAGTCGTGCCGCTGCTGTTCGCTCATTTCGCGTACTTTTTCCAATTCAGCGGCGACGGTTTTCTTTTCAGGCTCAGCGGCTACGGCGCCTGGTTGTGTCTGCTCGGCGTAGATGCTGCTCATAGCAGGCGCTTCGGGGTTTTCCTTCTCGCATGCGCGTACACAATCGCCGCACTGGACACATTTGATTTCGTCAATAGTGATGCGTTTGACCCAAAGCTGACCATCGTGCTCGACAAGGTCTTCGGGGTTTGGTACGTCCACTTTGGCACACAATCCACAGCCGGTACACTTTTCAGGGTCAACGTAGCGAGGTCTTTTGTTGATTTTGACGGTGAAGTGGCCGGGTCGGCCCTGGACGTTTTCGAGGTCGGCGTAAGTTATAAGCTCAATGTTAAGATGCCGGCCGGCCTCGACCAGTTTGGGTGAGAGAATGCAGGTAGAACAATCATTGGTTGGGAAGGTCTTGTCCAGTTTTGCCATGCTTCCACCAATAGCCGGCGAGCTTTCCAGGAGGTAAACCTTCTGGCCGGATTCAGCTAAATCAAGTGCCGCCTGAATACCCGCGATGCCGCCGCCGATTACGAGGACGGCTCCGACTTTTTCCGAAGTTCCCGAACGCTTTTTTGGGCGTTTGTCCGCAGGACTCCTTTCGGAGGGACCAGTCTGCTTGTTTTTAGTAGGTGCTATCATTTCTTGTATTTCACCTCATGCATCAAGCATTGGTGATTTCTTCTGCCTTTTTTTTTAGTTCTTTGAATTTGTTCCTGTCCGTTACGAGGGCATTGACCAGGTCGCGTCTAAGTTTCTGCGAGAATTCATCCAGTTGTTCGACTTCCTGCAGCAAATCGGCGTCGGCATATCCTTCCGCCACTGCCATCTCGCGCAGCGCTCTGGTTACGTCTCTGAACTTGACGTTCTGTGGGCATTTGGCGGTACAGGAATAGCACTGAACACAGCGCCATATTACCGGCGAAGAAAGCACTTCCTTGCGCATACCAAGTAATACCTGCCGGATAATCTTTCGCGGGTTGTACTCCGGGTCCACAGCGGATACCGGACAGCCAGCCGTGCATGTGCCGCAGGCGAAACAGAGCTTGATATTCTCTCCGCCTGGGTGAGCGGCTACGTCGTATTTGAACTGAGAATCAAGATTTTTGCTTTCAATCGTTTCCATTTTTCAATTTCCAATTTTCGATTTTAGCCCTGTTAGAAATCTTCTTTTTTACATCATATTCATCCCGCTTGTCTTCGACGGGCGGGATTCATCTTTACCCCATCGAAATTTCTAACGGGGTAAGATTTCAATTGTTAATTTCGCAGTCCGGCCTTTTGCACAATTTCGGGTACCTTTTGTTCCCATTCGATAGCCATTATGTGGACGCCGGCAACGCCTTCAATCTTGCGGAGCTGTTGAATCTGCTCGGTTACAATTTCAATCCCCTCGGCTTTTGGGTCGTCGGCCCTGGTTAATCGTTCGACATAATAATTGGGCACAATCACACCTGCGACCTGGTCGCGCATATATTTGGCCATTCCCACAGATTTCAATGGGGTTACGCCGGCTAAGATTTTGCACTTTTTGTGCAGGCCGCGGTCACAGACCTGCCTCATCCACTCGGCAAAGCGGTCCATATCGTAGATGCACTGGGTTTGAATAAAGTCGGCACCTGCTTTAATCTTTTTTTCCAGGCGGATGACGCGGAACTCAAATGGGTCCGCGAAAGGATTGGCTGCTGCGCCGATAAACATTCGCGGCTCTTTGACCTCTGCTTTTTTTGAGTTTTTGATTTCCTCGCCGCTGGCGAAGACCTTTTCATCGCGCATATTTTTGACCATCTGAATTAACTGTACCGAATCAAGGTCAAAGACGTGTTTTGCTGTGGGGTGATTGCCAAAACATTGATGGTCGCCGGTCAGACAAAGGATATTGCGAATGCCCAAAAGATATGCGCCTAAAATATCCGACTGGATGGAGAGGCGGTTCCTGTCCCGGCAGGTCATTTGTATGATTGGCTCGAGACCGAGGTCAAGAGTTAGCTTGCCGGCAGCGATGCTTGATACTCGTACGATTGCAGTTTGATTGTCCGTTATATTTACGGCGTCCACCCAGCCGGAAAGCATTTCGGCCTTCTTTTTGATAAGGTCAAAGTCGGCGCTTTTTGGCGGACCAAGCTCGGCGGTTACCGCGAATTTACCAGCCTCCAATACCTTTTCAAGATTGCTGCCAGATTTCATAATTTTCGATTGTTAAGCTTCACCCCGCCCCTCTTTCCACTTTGAGGGGCGGGGTTCAATTTTTGACGATTATCAGACGTCAAGTCCCCAAAGGGATACTGCGTACATATTGTCAATTGTTATAGTTCTGCTACATCTTCCCTCGATAATTTTCTTGGTCCGCCGTCGTGCGTTTTGCTGTAGTCCCTGGGCTGAAGATTTTCAGCTAATACATCCAGCTTGCCTAACGTTTTGAGCCGGTCGTAAATCAACTGCCAGCCGCAGTCGATATTTTCAGGGTTAACTTCACATTTACCTTCGACAGAACCGCCGCAGGGGCCGTTAAGAAGCGACTTCGAGCATCTTGTTACAGGGCAAACGCCGCCGAATATACCGAGTTTACAATCTCCACAGGCCAGGCAGTTTTCCGACCACCGGCCGGCACCGTCGTTAGTGCCGCAAAACATTGTATTTAAAGCAGGATAAACCGGCATATTTGGAAAAACGCTCGCTGCCTTCTGGACGCCGACTCCGCAGGCCATCGATAGGATTGCGTCACAGGATGCCGCCTGGTCCGCTATGGCTTTAAAGAATTCCGCGTCGCACTGTCTTTCGATGGTATTTTCTTCAACTTCAAAGCTGTCCGAAAGTCTCAGAATAGAGGCCAGAGTGGTAACCTCTCTTTCGCCGCCTGCCAGGCAGACGGTAACGCAGGTACCACAGCCTAAAACGAGAATACGTTTGTGGCCTGCAAGGAAGCCTTTGATTTCCTCAATTGGCTTGCGTTCTGCGACTATCATTATTCAACCTCAAGGCCGGCTGCCCTTTTGGCCGATTCCACTGTATTATAAAGCAGCATAGTTATTGTCATTGGGCCTACACCGCCCGGGACGGGTGTAATAAGTGAGGCCTTTTCCTTCACGGCCTCGAAATCCACATCGCCAACAAGGCGATAGCCTTTTTTCTTTGTTGCGTCCTCGACGCGGTTAACGCCGACATCTATTACCACAACTCCATTTTTTACCATATCCGCTGTAACGGTGTTCGGCCTGCCGGCAGCGGCAATTACAATGTCCGCTCGCTTTGTGTGAAATGCAAGGTCTTTGGTGCGAGTATGGCAGACGGTTACGGTGGCATTTGCATTGGGTTTTTTCTGAATAAGCATATTCGCCAGGGGCTTGCCGACTATATTGCTTCGTCCGACGATTACTACCTCAGCCCCCTCGATGATTACACCGCTGCGTACCAATAGCTGAATAATACCGTGGGGCGTACATGGCCGAAATGCCTTTTCACCTACGACCATTTTGCCTACGTTCATCGGATGAAATCCATCAACGTCTTTGGCTGGGTCGATTGAAAGAAGGACTTCGGCCTCATTAAGGCCCTTTGGTAAGGGTAACTGAACGAGGATGCCGTTGATTTTCGGGTCGTTGTTCATTTTCTCAACCAGGGCCATTAGTTCTTTCTGGGAGGTTTCGGCAGGTAAGCGGTTGTCATCGGAATAAATCCCTATATCTTCACAGGCACGCTCTTTAGCTGTAACATAGGATTTTGAAGCCGGGTCTTCGCCGACTAAGATTACTCCCAGTCCGGGAACAATACCCTGTTCTTTTAGTTTGGCTACTTCGTTCTTCAATTCCACCCGCATATCGGCAGCTACTTGTTTTCCGTCTATAATTTGTGCTGTCATTTTTTACACTCCGTTTTGGGACCCCGCAAGGCGGGAACCCTCAGACACATACTCTATAAATTTGTGGGGTTCAACTGAGGCTAATTGACCAAAAATCAATCGTTGTTTATCGAACCCCGCTTTTCCCAGTGCATTATTGAGGCGCTCTATTCTTTTTGCTGTCCTGGTTGAGCCGGTCAGATATTGGCAGCTTTCCAGATGGCAGCCGAGAATCATCACCTTTTGTGCTCCGCATTCCAGCGCTCGTAGCACGTCTCGCGGGTCAACTTTGCCGGCGCATGGGACGCGAATCAACTGAGCTTGTTGTCCCCATTGGGACCCCGCCTTGCGGGAACCCAAGCCGTTGATTGCTGCTGCAGTTGCAGCGGGGTAGGCTGAATTCTCACAGGCAAAAATTATGATTCGAGGTTTGTCGCCAAGCTCTGCAGCAACTTGCTCATCGGTGTATCGGGGCAGTTGAATAGCACCAGCCGGGCATTCGGCGGCACATATTCCACAGCGCTGACAGGTTACCGCTGAAACAGAAGCTGCTTTATTATCAAAGTCGATGCTGATGGCAGCGTGCGGACATATCCGCATACAGGTCAAACACAGAACGCACTTATCGCCATCGACCACTGCAGCATCATCGAGGACATCTATTTGTTTGTTTTTCAGCAGTTCATGGATTTTGTTAGCAGTGGCCAATCCATCGGTCTGGGCGTCTCTTAGCTCATCGGTATCCACCGCCAAGCCTACGACAAAAATACCTTCACGATTTGACTTTGTCGGCAGGAGCCATACGCTGTCGGCCTGTAAGTCTCCTGCTGGGCCGGGGCGCAGTCCTTCGATGATGCTCAGAAGCTCAGTGTTGTCTGCGGCGACAATGTCGGCCATAACCACCATATCAAATTCTTCATCAACTTGAAATCCGATTACCGGCTCTTGGACACTGACGACTTTTTTAGAGCCACAATCCGAAACTTTCGGTGGTGATTCGTATTTTATTATTACTACGCCGGCTTCTCTGGCTCGCCGATACAGGGCTTCCATTCCGGTTGCAGCCACGCGAATGTTATGACAATACAATTTCACCTCAACTCCGAAACGTTTTACAAGCAGCTCTGCTGCGGATAGTACCTGAGCCGATACGCGTTTGCCTTGTTCGCCGGAGGTATCCATCACTATAGCAACACGTTTGGGAGCTTCTTTGCCGTTATGGAACAGTTCGACCAGTTCCGACTTTTTCGTGGTCGCCTCTGGCGCCAAAACAATTGCTCCTGCGGAGAGCTTTTGCTCAGTGCCGTTCGAGGTAACCAGTGCGGTGAAGTTGCCGAATTCTCCTTGCAGGGACTTCAAGTTTGAGGAGGTTTGGATACGGATTTGCTTATCATTTGTTATCAGGTGGATAAGCTGGTCCACTTGA
>JBAQFY010000304.1:0-7824 GCA_049287505.1 Sedimentisphaerales bacterium
GCACAGATAAAGAGGTCGTACGCAATGCCGATACCGGCTCACCTGAATACAAAGGCAGCCGTCCCAAAGGGGATGAGAGCTATGACCCAGGAAAACTCCTGTGGGATACCGCTTACTATTGGCGTGTTGACGAGGTAAATAACGTCAATCCCGACAGTCCGTGGACAGGCCCTGTCTGGAGCTTTACGACAGCTAACTTCCTTGTCGTGGATGATTTCGAGGACTACGACATTGGCAGCAACGAGATATGGTGGTCATGGAAAGATGGTGTTGGCTATGCCTCCCATCCTACTTTGCCGCCCTATCCGGGTAACGGAACCGGCTCTATGGTTGGCGACGAAACTACCGGTTCTTATTGTGAGGAAACTATCGTTCACGGAGGCAGCCAATCAATGCCTGTATTCTATGACAACAGCGTCCTCAGGTATTCAGAGGTGGAGAAGACGCTGACTTATCCGCGTGACTGGACCGAGAATGGTGTCAACACGCTGACAATTTGGTTCAGAGGCATTTCGGCTAACGCTGCTGAGCCAATGTATGTTGCTCTCAACGGCAGTGCGGTCGTCTCTCATGATAATCCAAATGCAGCGCAGATAGATAAATGGACCCGGTGGAATATCGACCTGCAGGCTTTTGCAGACCAGGGCGTGAACCTGGCTAATGTCAATACGATTGCTCTTGGGTTAGGCAATAAGAAAAATCCGCAGGCCGGTGGTTCAGGTACGATGTACTTTGACGATATTCGTCTATATCCACCGGCCCCGTAAGCCGGGATTGAAGTGCCCCCCATTGCTTCTGCCGAAAGGCATCTGCCGACAGGTATCCTGCGGACTGTGGATTGTGAAGCAAGATATAGGGGCGTGGTTCACCCCGCCCCTCGGAGGGGCGGGGCGAGTGCAAAGAGAACAAGTTTCAGACCATGTTACGTTTCGGTTTCATCCCGCCCGTCTTCCTATTACAACGGGCGGGATTCAGCGAATCTTATTTACTCAAACCGACCACCGTCCGGGATATATGATAAGCTGCTCATTCTATTAAGGCCTCGTCAATGGATTTATTTTTACTTGAGCCGTGCTTCACCCCGCCCCTCGGAGAGGCGGGGTTCAAAAAACAAGGCTGTTTTGCTTACAAAAAATTTGGTAGAATCCGCGAGAATGATAGAGATTCGACTTATGACAACCGATGACCTTGAGCTCGGATTGAGATTAACCAAGCAAGCGGAATGGAACCAGACCGAATCAGATTGGCTGCGTTTTATGAGTATGGAACCTGCAGGCTGTTTTGTGGCCGAGCTGAATGGAGCTTCCGTTGGTACCACCACTACATGCGTCTTCGGCCGGGTGGCCTGGATAGCTATGGTTTTGGTTGATGTGAATGCCCGTGGCGGGGGCGTGGGCACAGCGCTATTGAAGCACGCTCTGAATTATCTCAATGAGCGAAAAGTAAAAACTGTTCGTCTTGATGCAACTCCTGCAGGTCAACCCATCTACGAGAAATTGGGATTTGTGCCGGAATACGAGTTATCCCGGTTCGAGGGCATAGTACCGCCGGGCAAACCAGGGCCTCACGTAACTAAAGCTACACCAGATACCTTTGCGAGCACAATTGAGTTTGATAATCGAATGACCGGCACAGACCGTGCGAAAATGCTTAACCGGCTATTCGAGGAGTTTCCTGAAAACATACGCCTCTTGCGGCACGGTGACATAGTAGAAGGATATATCACCACTCGTCCCGGAGCAAATGCGGTCCAAATAGGTCCATGTATAGCTACTGGCAATGCCGGTCCGGCATTACTCTGCGATGCTTTGAACCGTTGTATGGGAAAGAAGGTATTCGTTGACATACCTCTCGACAACGCAGAGGCGGTGGAAATCGCCGAGTCAAACGGACTAAGAATTCAACGACCTTTTATGAGGATGTACCGCGGCGAGCCAGTTAAGGAAAATGTTAGAGCATTATGGGCCAGCTCAGGTCCTGAGAAAGGATAACGGCTGAACCGGCTATTCAATGCGCTGGTGTTGCACGGGCTTCCAGCCCCGCCGTAAGGCATCCTGTGGAGTGAAAAACGGCCAAGATAGCCGTGCCACCAAAATTAGCCTTCCAAACGAGACAAGTAACTACACCTCTTCGGGCACAACAAAAGGTTTTCTGTAGCTGCGCGAAAGATAATCATTTGCCTGGTCGCTGAATTCGCCTACGAACTTTTCTTTGTCGGAATCCATTGTCAGCCAGGGGCCAAGAATCCGTGGTGTTTGTTGCACGTCCACGACATTAAGCAACAGGTGTTCCTGAAAACGCTCGAACGCATCCAGCAATTCTTTGTTTGACTTTGTTGATTGCACTATTTCATCGCGTGAAGCCGCCTGGCCGAGCCTATAGGAAATATTTCCCATGTGACACAAGGCGGTGGAGAGATGCCCTTCGATGATATCGGCATTAAGGTCACTGGCCTTACGGCTGCGGACAGCTTTGATGAAATTCTCGTGGTGACTGCCGCCTCCGGTAACTTTAAACTGTTTGAGCTTGTTGCCATCGTAATCGTAAGCCCAGCCGCCGGCATAGTAGCCCCCCTCACATTCAATCACCTCGCTGGTGCGAATGTTACGGTAGGTGGCATCCATAGCCGAATCTCCTTTCTTTCGCGGCAGGTTACGCATCTCAAAAATGATTGGGGCCGGCTTGTAGTCAAAGAACGCTACCTGAGCGTTGGGCGTCTGCCTGTCGTCGTCCCAGAGAAACTTGCCGCCAAAGCTAATCACCCGAGGCGCCAGGGTGGAATAGCCCAGCGCCCAGCGGCAGACGTCGATGCAATGGATACCATTATTACCCAGGTCTCCATTGCCGTAAGGCCACTGCCAATGCCAGTCATAGTGCAGGTTCTTGCGCATCAAGGGCGCCATAGGCGCCGGTCCTATCCACAGGTCATAGTCAACCGTCTCAGGAATGGGTTGAGGACCATCTACCTTGCCGATAGGGCCGCGAGCGCTAAAGTAGTAGCAGCGAGCGCGAAGCACCGGGCCAAGATGACCCTGCCGGATGTATTCGAACGCCTCCATAAGCCCTTCGTCGGAGCGATTCTGGGTGCCCGTCTGCACAATTCGGTTATACTTCCGGGCAGCTTCGACCATCTTGCGGCCTTCCCAGATATTGTGTGAGACCGGCTTTTCGACATACACGTCCTTGCCGGCCTGGCAGGCCCAGACCGTAATAAGTGAATGCCAGTGGTTTGGTGTGGCTGTGATAATTGCGTCGATATTTTTGTCGTCCAGCAGCTTGCGAAAGTCAACGTAAGTATCAACCTTTTCATTGTGCTCTTTGAATATCTTGACTTCCCGGTCGATAAACTCTCGATCTACATCGCAAAGCGCCACGACCCGCACGCCCGGGATTTTGCTAAACCATTTGATATGATTGCTTCCCTGGCTGCGAAAACCCACCACGGCAACGCGAACATCATCATTGGCGCCAAGCACACGGGCGTAGGGCGCAAAAGTTACGGCGACACCCCCGGCCAATGAACGTTTCATGAAAGTACGACGTGTAAGACGTTTCATAGTTATTGTCTCCTTATCTGATATTTTCATTTGTAAACATCACCAAATTTTTGGCAGGCTAATATATCAAATCTGCCTCCAAAACGCAACTATTTTCATCATCTCCTGGTAACTGCCATAAAGAATACCCGGGCGCCCAAAAACGGGCGACTCGCGATTGAATCACACAAAAGTAGGTAGGGTGTGCACTGCACACCACCAAAGAAAAGGTGGGCGGTGCCCACCCTACCATGTACTATTTTCGTCATCTATATAAGTGAAACGAGATAATAGATTATGCTGGCCACCGTCACGCCGATAGAGATAAGCATGGCGATGTTCCAAACCAGCGCTTTCACGCCTCTCGGTTTGTCTTCGCCGAGATACCTGCTGCTGTTGTTGAGAATGAAGAAGGCAATGAAGGCAATCGGCAGCATCAGGCCACATATCGCTGAAGTTGGAATTGCAATCCAGGGCCCTATATATTTCCAAAGGACCACACCAACTACACTTGGTGCAGGGAGCAGGCAGGCCAGCCGGTAACGCCATCCGCCCGGCTCTACACCAAATACCTCGCAGGCGGCAAAGCCGCTAATAATCATGTGCATTGTAATCGAGCTCATGGCCATTCCCAGTATCCCCAAGCCAAAAACTATCCGCGAAAAGAACATGCTCAAGCCTGCAGACTCAAGCATGGCCGCTGCCTTGATGGGTGAGAGGTTCGTGGAGCCCGCAGCAAATTGCACAGGGTCATAGATAGTACAGCCGGTTGCAATGACCATTAATGATGTCACAATACAAAACGGCAGCAGCATGCCGGTAATCAAATCGAATCTGGACAGGCCTCGATGTTCCTTGCCCCAGCCGCGTGCCAGCAGTGTGTAAGGAAAAAGAAACGTGGCGTTTATCCCGGTAGCCGCGCTAAATGCCGCCATTACAATAGAAACTCCCCGCACATCTGTCGGAATATGCAGAGGTAAGAATCCTTTAAATAACTTACCCCACTGCACACCCCCTTCCATTGCCCGGCGTACTATCACAATCGTGAAGGCAAGGATAATCATCCAGACAAGACCTTTCAATATGCGTTCGTATAGCCTGATACCTTTATGTCCGCTGCTGTATGTCCAGACAACCGCGGTCGATACAGTCAAGACAACCAGACCAATTCCAATTAATAGTGCTGTCTGCGCCGCAGATGACGATGGCTCCCAGCCCGTCACGGCCTTAATCATGTCGTCGGTCATGCCGGCAGCCAGTGCGTATTGGGGCAAATGCCAGATTACCGTTGCCAATAGTGCCCCAATCACCCAGCTCCAGGCAACAACAGGATGAATGTAACGCTTCATTGCATAAAATGGCCGGACCCCGGTGGATAAGGTTTGATACGACATGGCTGCAAACAGAATAATGCCCAGCACCATTGCCAAAGGCTGGACCCAAAGCAGTTTGTACTGAAGGAACGCACCGGCGAAAAGCGAGGCCATTGCACTTCCACTGCCGAGCACCAGGGCACTTTGAAGCCAGCCGGGGCCTGTTTTGGAAAAATACACTCGCCACCGCCGCAGAAAACTTTTCCCTTCGAGCTTTGCCAGAGCGGTCTTTTCTTCGGCAAGAATCTCCGGAGCCGATGCGGTAAACATCGGCAATCCCCTCACTAAATCGTTCTTGTCAGAAATTCGGTCTTGTCGGGGCTTCATTAAAATATATCCTCTCGCCCCGCCCGTAGTCCACAGGATGCCTTGCGGCAAAGACGGGACAGGGCCCGTTTTATAAGCCCCGTTAGAGACCAGAAGGAAAAAGTCCCTAACGGGGTGAGCCGGCTGGAAAACTCAAGCTGTCCAGAGGATTCGTTCCGTGTTTGGTTTCGTATTCATCGGTATAGCCATCGTTATCGTCATCGGGGTCGGCGTTATCGCCTATGCCGTCGCCATCCGTGTCCTGCCATTCTTTTGCGTCTAATGGGAATACGTCCCACGGGACAGATTTTGCTCTGTCAACACCGTCACCATCAAAGTCTAACTCCTCAAAATCGGCAATGCCATTTTTATTATCATCATCTCCGATGCTATCTCCATCATCATCGGCGTCAAGATTATCGCCAATCCAATCCATATCCTTGTCTTCCCACTCTTGCGGTTCCAGGGGGAAGGCATCTCTTTGGTCGGGCACACCATCCTGGTCATCATCGTCGTCAATATTGTTGGGCTTTCCATCTTTGTCAATATCCGGCGGTCCGTCCGGCGTGATAAGAAGAGCAATGTCCACGGTGAATTCCGGGACATCAAGAGTGTTTTTTCCAGTTGAGACATTTATCGTATTGATAATCGCAGCGTTCTCGGGTGAGTACCAGTATCCTGCTGCGGTTTTCGGCACGTCCAGTGTAATAGTCATACCTTTCACAGGATTGATATGGTCGCTGAAGTGATGCAGATAAACGCCGGCTCTTTCCTTTGAGGCGAGGCCAAAAGCTCGAACAGCCTCCGGATGTGAGACCTCCAGGGGGACCATACGAATGTCCTTGTCGAGGCGGTAGGCAAAATCCTGCATTGCTCTTACATACTCTCGTTCCTTTGGGCCGAGCCAGATATTCATATAATGGCCGTCTCGGGCGTAGCTGGTATTCCAGAAGACAAAGGCAATCTCGTTGAAAAAGGCCGTCCAATTTCGAATTCGCATGCGCAGAGCTGAGCCCTCGTCCCACACACCACCGACGCCCGGAGGCTGCGGCTTTCGCCTGTCAATATGATTGCCCTGCTCACCGACAACTACAGGCTTATTATATTTCTTCCAATTCTCTGCTCTCGAAGCTGTTACTACATCGGATTCAAGCTCATTTTCCCTCTGATACCAATGAGGGGCGTTAATTTCGATACCGGCAAGCTCGGGCCTTTCCCAGCTTGTAGTAACAGGATGCCGGTACGGGTCAAGTGACTTTAGATAGGGAACCATAATTTCATACCAATGGTCATCGGCCTTTTGCTCATTGAGAAATTCCCAGAAATCCACATACGCTCCCCATCGGTCAATAGTGTACTTGATAAATCTCTTGACTTTCAACATTTCTGCTTCGTTGAACGGCTGGTTATTGAATACCTCTCGAAAGCCAAAGATTCCGTAGAAAATACGGAAGCCATACTTGCGGGCGCACTGCAGAAGCTCATCTGTCATAATAGCTTCCTGGACAAGGTAGTGGTCAAGGTCGCGAAATAGCGGATAGGAGCAGTTCTGCTGTGAGAAGCGGTACAAATTGAATCCGCATTGCGAGAAATACCGGAAATATACATCGGCATTTTGCGGATTGCAGGATGGCCCGCGCACAAACATAGGCCCGGGCGGCAGCGGCGGCGGGTCCTTCAGGTCGGTGCGGAAAGGCCCCTCCATCGAGCATTGGTCCAAAACTGAGCCGGTAGCGGAATTGTCACCCCAGCAATCCTGAATACCGATAGGAAAATACGGACTTCCATCGTCCAACACAAAGCGAAATGGATTCGTGGGGTGGAGCCGGACAAACCCGGAATTCGGTTTTCGTCCTTTCACCCCGCCCCTCTGTCCACTTTGAGGGGCTGGGTTCACGCAGATAAAGACGCCTTCGCCAACCGCCTTTTGGCCTTTTACATTTCTAAACTCAAAATTGTATTTCCATTTGCCAAGCTCACGGGGAGCAAATCGCGCCTTCCACAAATCCTGCCTGTCAAAGTCATAAACTACCTGCTGTCTTTCTCCTCTCTCAGTCTGGATAGTGCGGGTATGGATTCTCGCTCCGGATGAGGAGCCGTAATGAAATCCACCGATTCTAATCTGCTTTTTCGAGCCAGAAGTAAAGACAACATCAATAGTAACGTCGAAAAAAGGATTAACGTAGTCGTTTTCGTGCCTAAAGGTGATTTCAAAGACTCCGTATTGCGGCACCGTCTTTGTGTTCTGAGTGTATTCCACCTCCAGAAAAGTATCAGTTGAATCCCGCCCGTCGTCCGCAGGATGCCTTGCGGCAAAGGCGGGACGGGATGAATCCTTTACTTCAGCAGGCACTGTAACCCGGCAGGAGCCACAAAGCAAGGTGAGAAGCACAATGCCAAACATCAGAGTTATTTTCGATACCATTGTCTTGTCTCCGCCTTAAATTGCCCTATACGTACCTTAGCAAAAGCACTGATATTTAAAAATTATAGAAATAATCAAAATGCGAAAGTTCATTAACTTTTGGTTTAATGTCGTCGAAGCTGGTATCGAAACTGGAGGCTTGAAGTTCGAGTTTCGAGTCTCCAGGACGAGCGTCTTTACGAGC
>JBAQFY010000305.1:0-2196 GCA_049287505.1 Sedimentisphaerales bacterium
GTGCAATGTTTCGGAAAGGCACAGGAGGCTTTGAATATTCTAAACCGGCTCGAGAAGGAGAGAAAATTAGACAATAAAATAGTTACTCGATTCAGGATGGCTAAAGCTGAGGCTCTGATTGCGCTGGAGCAGGTCGAAGAGGCAAGGGAAATACTTCAATCCGGCAATTCTGCCGGACGGGCTGGTTCCAAACAGCCCGACAGCACTAAGCAGGAGGTCAAGGATATTGGGCGATTGCGCGCAGCAAGGCAATTGGCGGATAACACCGATGACCCGGAGCAATTAAATTACGCTATGGAGAAAATTGAGGAAATCATCGCGGATGACCCGGTGAAGCTATTGATGCCTAATCTGAATCTTATCAAGCTGGATGTGCATATGGCCAGGAAAGAATATTTAGTCGCTTTTTATCTGGCAGAGCGGTTAAATAAGCTTGAACTGAGTAACTACTATCGGTCGGAGGTGCTCGTCCGGCAGATAAAGGCGCTCTGTGCTATCAAGGCCGTGGAGCAGGCCAAGGTGATTTACGAGACTATGGAGAAGGATTATCCCTCCAGCCCGGCGGTAGCCGAGGCCAGGAAGGCTATTGTCCAGGCAGTAGTTGCAGTCCGAAGGACTCCTTCCGGAGGACAAAAACAATAACCTTTATGGGTACCCTGTCAATTTCAATCCGGCAATTCTGACGGACGCCCCTACAGCTTCCAGGGCTTTCTGTATTCGTAGTGCAGCAGTTTATTAGCCCGTCTATTATTGATGGCTTGTTCTTTCTTTGGGTCCCATTGGATTCGAGACTTTGTGGCCAGAGCGATGTTAGCCAAAAGAGCAAAGGTTGTTGAACGATGGCCTGTTTCCATATCACAATTCGGGCGTTGTCGAGTTTTGACGCAATCAAGAAAGTTCCGAATGTGCTGGACGGTAAGGTCGCCATCTATTCTCTTACTTTCCATCGGTTCGATATTAGAGCTGCTGTCCTGAAATTGTCCTGCTTCTGAAGGTACGATTTTATACCCGGCTTCTCCACTTGTCCCGGCGTAAAGGTTTCCGAGCGTGCCCCGGAACTCGACTTCTCCCTCTTTTAAAGCGGGGCCTCCGTTTGCTTCGTATTGGCCGAAAATGAGCAGTGCGCCCGAGGCCATCTCGAAAATCACCTCCATTGTATCGGGAATTGTCCGGTCATCATCGAGGGCAAACCTTCCGCCGTGCGCGGATATCGAGACCGGTGCCTGCTCTGACAGCATCCAGCGCATCGCGTCACAATAATGCACGCCCCAGTTGCCCATCTGCGAGGAATAATTCTCCCACCAGCGGAATTTATACAAAGCGATATTGTCCTTGTAGGGGCGTTTTGGCCGTGGACCTAGCCACATGTCCCAATCCATACCTTCCGGCGGGGCCGTATCGGGGAATTTGCCTATACCGTTCGGATACATATTGCTTATCCTGTAGGCCCTTGCTACCGTTACCTTGCCGATTTTGCCTGCCTTGATGTGCTCGGCTATTTGCATATACGATTTGGATGAGCGTCGGTGAAGCCCGACCTGTGTTACCCGATTATATCGCTGTGCAGCCTCGACCATTTTCCGGCCTTCAAGTATGGTTATCGACAACGGCTTTTCCACATATACGTCCTTTTCAGCCTGGCAGGCCATAATAGTTTGGATGGCGTGCCAATGGTCGGGTGTGGCGATAACTACCGCATCAATGTCTTTGCGGTCGAGCAGGCGACGAAAATCTTTGTACCGTGCAACGTTGCTGTCCAGTTTTTCGGTCATCTTTGGGATTCTGCCTCCTAATGAATCTCTGAGCTTTTTGTCAACTTTCGAATAATCTCTGGCCAGGTACGGCTCATAAACATCGCAAAGAGCGGCAACTACAACATCATCCTGCTGGAGAAAGCCCGTGAGGAGCTGCGTTCCACGATTGCCTACGCCGATGAAGCCCACGCGAATTTTTTCATTGGCGCCACGTGCGGTCTTTATTAGAGGAACACCTATGGCATTTAGTCCCAAGGTTACTGATGCTGCAGCCACTGTCGAGTTCTGTAAGAATCTGCGTCTTGTGGTTTCTTGATTTTTCTCGTTCATTTGTTATCTCCTAAAATCTTTTGATTGACTATTTTCTATTTACTATTGACTATTGAAAAGAAAACGTCACTCAAATTCAATAGAAAATAATCAATAGTCAATGGTCAATCTG
>JBAQFY010000306.1:0-7662 GCA_049287505.1 Sedimentisphaerales bacterium
GGCTGGTGCTGATAATGGCTTGGTAGTCGAACAGTAACTTTATAAGGGCCCATAGCGTTGTGTAAGAATACTACGCCAGGGTCTAAAATTTTGGAATGGGGCAAAATTATGCAAGTAAAAGGAAAAATCTTAGCAGTGGATGATGACCATAACAACATCACAATTTTGAAGGAGCTATTAGATGATAACTACAGTTTCAAAGCAGCCCCAACTGGTGAGCAAGCTCTGAAGATTGCGCAGGACTTCCGGCCCGACATCATTCTGGTCGATATTATGATGCCTGGTATGAACGGCCATGAGCTGTGTCGACGGCTGCGAGAGCACTGTAAGCTCAAGCATACGAAGATCATCATAGTCTCCGCCAGAGCGATGATAACGGACCGGCTTGAAGGCTATAGGGCCGGAGCGGACGATTATATAACTAAACCCTTCGAGGGAGATGAATTGCTGGCAAAGGTACGCGTCTATCTGAGCCTAAAACACACCGAAGAAGAAGTAGTAGATCGGATGAAAGATGAAGTTAATATGACAGAAATAGAAAAATTGAGAACTCCGGTGCTTGTTGCCAAGAACATCATTTCCAATGTTACTGCGAATGTCTTTGGGAAAATTGACCCGATACTACGTCACCAGCTCGAAATAGCTAATGAGTGCTTGAACCATCTTGAGAGAACTATCAACAACTTTCTTGATATCTCAGAAATTTATTCGGGCAAAGTGGAATTACAACCGACCCTATTTAGTATGCAATCCGTGGTCTTAGAAGTTATAAACCTGTTCAAACCGAATACGGCTTCGAGAAAAATCGACTTGAACACCGACATGCCCACCGAAGAGTTGTTAGTCAACGCTGACCGCCAAAAGATTACCAAAATACTTGCAAATCTGATAGGTGATGCAATTAGAGTTACTCATGAAGGTGACAGTATCTACATACGAGTGAAAGACCTCAAAGACAGAATTGGTGTGGATGTCGAAAGCAACGGACAAAGCATTGAAAGTAACAAGATAGATGATCTCTTCAACTTATCTGTTCAGATTGAAGATTATGTTGGCTCAAGCAGACAGAGCACAAGCTCCGGATTGGCTGTAGCCAAGGGATTGGTTGAGCTTCACGGCGGTTGCATCTGGGCCAAGAACCGACCGCAGGGCGGCGTCGTGTTCTCATTTGAGATTCCGATAGCTGCCCAGACCAAAACCGAAACACAGCCGGCACTGAGTGGTGCTGCTGCTGACTCTGGAGTATGTGAGTAACTTGAGTTGGCACAAACTAAGTTAAAACATAAAATATAGAAAGGAGCAGGTGTATGCAAGCAAAGAAGAAAATGTTGGCCGTCGATGATGACCCGAACAATACCATAATTGTCGAGGAACTATTCGGGGAACACTACGATCTTAGGACAGCGGCAACAGGTCAGGAAGCTCTGAATATTGCACTGGATTTCCAGCCTGACATCATTTTGCTCGATATTATGTTGCCCGATATGGACGGCTACGAGGTGTGTAAACTGCTCAGAGAGCACTCATCGCTATCGCATACAAATATCATAATGGTCTCGGCCAAAGGAGAGATAGAAGACCGAGTTAGAGGTTATAAAGTGGGTGCCAACGATTATATTACCAAACCTTTCGAGGAAAAAAACATCCTGGAGAGTGTAGAGTACTTTCTATAAACTCCGCTCCGAAATCCCTGTCCATTATCTGAAACCAGCCATTTTTGTAACCCAAAAAGGCTGCGATGAATCCTCAATTCAGCAACGTCCATCTGAATTATCGTATGCTCCAGCCCAAAAAGCAATGCCCGTCTTTGATTTGTGTGCTCGAATAGAGTTTATGGTAGGGACAGGTTAAAATGACTTGACAGCACGTGTACTAACTTGATATATTGCAACGGCTTAAAAATTGAAGCGCCTGTAGCTCAATTGGATAGAGCGTCGGTCTACGGAACCGGAGGTTAGAGGTTCGAGTCCTCTCAGGCGTAGTTGAACGGATAGCTGGTGTTTTCAACAAGAATTGCAAACAGTTACCTATAGTCTTCATAGAGAGTTACGTCGTCGAGCCGCGAGTTCGAAAACACTGGTTCCACAATTTGCCGCTTTTGAGCTGATTTTTATTAATTCCATAGCTCGGAGGGTGTATAATTGTGTGGTTATCTGGCAGAATGAGAGCACGACCACTAAATGGCGAGTAACCGTTTACATAAGAAAAATGTATTTTGCCATAGGTTAAGGAGGCAAAACATGGTTCAGCGAAACGCTTTTACACTTATCGAACTCTTAGTCGTTATTGCCATCATTGCCATATTAATGGCTATCTTAATGCCCGCCCTCAACGTCGCGCGCGAACAGGCCCGGGGAGTCTCATGCTCCTCAAACCAGAAGACCCTTGCGCTGGCCTACATCATGTACGCCAGCGAGAACGATGGCACTGTTTGTGGGGGCTGGGCGCTTCACAGCACAGTCAATGGTGTGCCACCGTGGGTCATGCCGCCCCTTGGTTACTCAGGGGGCAATATTGTTCCTATGGCCAGTGGGCCCGTTACGCGCGAGCAGCGGTACAATGGACTGAGGGAAGGAATTCTATACAAATATATAAAAGATGTGGATGCTTATCATTGCCCGGGTGACAATCGAATAATAAGGGGGACAAGCTTGGGCAGGGAATCGGAATATCTGATTTACCGCAGTTATTCTCTCACCGATTATATGCGGGCTACAGAAAGTTCCGACCCGAAGAAATTGTTCAGTTTCAAAAGCCCGGCCACCAAGATGCTCTTCGTAGAAGAGATATACGATGGCTCTGCAGGCAACTTTAATCATGACGGATGGTCGTATGAGCCGGGCACAAACAGTATGTGGGACCCTCTGGGCATCTTTCACAGCAATGCCTGCACATTTAGTTTCATGGATGGTCACGCAGAACGCAAGAAATGGGATGACAAGCGGACGGTTATCTACTGTACCAGTCGAGGAGAAGCTGCAGCCAGGGGTTTTGGCAAGGGGCAGAAGTTCAATCCACCTAACGTTGACCTGGTGTGGCTTGACACACACTACCCGGGCAAACAACATATTGCTCAGTAGCTATGTTGTTTGCGGCCTGAGCGTACGGATGATAAGCTCTCGGCAAAGCCCAGCGCTTCTATTGCCGGATTATCCCCAAGCTCAAGGGGGATTATTTCGCTTTCCTCGGTTGCACTCAGATAGTTGACTACCTTGCTATCCTTCAGAAACAATTGGCAGCGCTCAGAGTCCGGCAGTCCTTGATTTGCGGAAGGATGAACCCCGCCCGTCGAAGACTGGACGGGACGAATGACCATCTAATGGAACCATTGTGGTAAGACAGGGACTGAGGAGTAGGTACGGTTCCAAGCTTGGGAGTAATATAAAAACCAATAGTGGTTTCTGCCTCTGGCTGCGGGTAGCAGATTAGGTGTCGGGAGTTTCTTATGATAGTCAGGAACATCAACCGCCGTAGTTTTTTGAGAAAGACAGCCGCCATAGCTCTGGGAACTGCAGGTTTCCCATATATTGTTTACTCGCCCCTTAGGGGCACGTCGGCCTTGGGCAAAGTTGGCAATGTTGCTCCAAGTGAGAGACTTACAATGGGCGCTATTGGCCTGGGTGGTCAGGGTATACACAATCTGCGGAATTTTCTTACCTGCGACGACCTGCGAATTTTGGCTGTCTGCGATGTCGATACGAACCACCGGATTATGGCAAAGGACACAGTGGACTCCACGTATGGCAACAAAGACTGTGCAGCGTACAACGATTTCCGCGAGATACTTATGCGCGATGACATTGATACGGTTCTGATAGCAACGCCGGACCACTGGCATGCTGTTATTTCCATCGAAGCAGCAAAGGCTGGCAAAGACATCTATTGCGAAAAACCGATTTCCCTGACCATCGCTGAAGGCAGGGCTGTCGCCAATACGATGAAGCGATTCGGAACTGTCTATCAGTCCGGTACCCAACGACGCAGCAACGGCTGTTTTCGTTTTGCCGTGGACATCGCTCGCAGTGGTATGCTCGGCCGGCTTCATACCCTGCATTGCTACTACCATAACGGCCCGATATGTCCTCCACAGAAGCCCGAACCTGTTCCGAAAGGCTTTGACTATAATATGTGGCTCGGGCCTGCCCCCTTTGAGCCGTACACACCGAAGCGATGTCACGGCACTTTTCGGTGGATATACGATTACTCCGGCGGACAATTGACCGACCTTGGAGCGCACTTCAACGACCTGGCCCAGTGGGCACATGACAGTCAATATTCAGGTCCTATAGAGTACGAAGGCTGGGCCGAGTTTCCAAGGGACGGCCTATTCAATACGCCCGTGCGTTTCGAGGTAGCTGCAACATACCCCGACGGCGTAAAGATGATATATCACGATGAGACCGAGCCCGGCCGAGGCCCTAGAGGAAACAAATTCGTCGGCACCAAAGGCTGGGTCAGCGTCGATGACACCGGCAAAATCACTGCATCGAGCAAAGCCATTATGCAGAAGGTCAACTTTATGCAGAAAGGCTATGCGTACATGATGGGACATCATCGCAATTTCCTCGATTGCGTCAAGACTCGCAGCCTGCCGATATCCAATGCCGAAGTCTCGCATCGCTCGGTCACGACTTGTCACGCCGGTAATATTTGTCTGCGGTTAGGATGCAAACTGCGATGGGATCCGGACAATGAGCGATTTCTCAATGACGATAAGGCCAACAGGATGCTCGCAAGAACAATGAGAGCACCATGGTCTTTATGATAGCCTGTAGTATCCAAAAACTATTTACATTAAAGGAGGTCGGGAAGGAAGACGGTTCTCTATGACGAGTCCCGCCCGTCGAAGACGGGACGGGACGAGCCGCCTTCAGGAGTCACCCAGGACCATGGCACTCCCGAAAGTGATACTGCGTAGGACAACCAGCGGAGGTTTCTCAATCATCCATTCGCGATGGACCGCGCTGAGCTCCCACTCCGGACGCTTGGCCCGGTTCTTCCAGTTGACCGTATCCTGAGAGATTTTGGCCTTGAGGACTCGTGCAACACTATCAGGGTCAAGCCTTCTTGTCGGCTGCAAAGAGTTGGTATTCCAGTACAGACGAGTTGCACAGGTACTGTGGGTGGCGGCCGTAGCCATACACATAGTTATCATCAAACGTGAGAATTCGGCCGCTTGGAACAAGCCTTGCGGCAACAGGCCACTCAGTCCATCCTTCGCCCGCGTTCTTGCCATAGACCCAATAGGACCGGAATTATCCGCCGCGGACCCAGTAGTGGATCTCCCACTCCTTAGTCCGTGGGTCGATAAACTCGGTGCCGGTCCATGATGGGATGATGTACTTCTCCGTAGCCTTGCTCGGACAGCACCGCTGATGCATGATGGCGAAGGGATTAACGTCAGGTAGGAACTCGCGCCTGACATCACCCGTGTGCGGATCCCGACCGGTGAACATGCCTGTAGCCCTTGGCCGCGCGCTGGCGATGTCGCCCGACCAGACCAGTCCGTCGACGACCAAGACGTCCTCGGGACAGAAGTGCCCCGAGGGATGCAGCTTCGATGTCCACAGCTCCTCACCGTCCTTGACCGACAGGGCCACCAGCGAGCGCATCTGCCCGGAGAAGAGGACCACATCCTTATACATCACCATTGATGGCGACCAGCCGGTGAGGATGAGTGAACTACGTTCGACAGGCGTTCGCCGCAACTCCCTGCCCGTGCCGTGTTCGATGCACACGACCGCTTCCCCATCGTGATAGACCACACATTCCCCGTCGGCTGCCAGCGACATCGGTACGATCTTGCTCTCGATCCTTCAAAGGATCTCGCCCGTCTCGGCCTGCCCGGCGGCCAGACGGGCCTCGACGGCCATTAGCTCATCGACCGTTTCGTCTCAGCCCCATCTCTTACTGGCACGGTCGCGCTCTGTCCGGCAGTTTGCGTGTTCCTGCTGGTAGTCAACCGGCTTGCGGTCGGGATTCACGTCCAAGAACAACACACCTTTCGTGGAAAAAATATCCTTGAATTACAAGGCATAACTCGTGAACAAATAGTTTAGATGTAAGTTTTTCTATGTTTTGTGCGAATTGTCAGTGCCCGTTTTTAAAGCTGCCGAACTATTTCTGCTTTCTCTAAGGTTGGTTGGATTGATGGTAGAATTGCGGAAAAAAACGTTACATCCAATATCAAAGGTGGCACATAACTATAGTCTTTGCTGATTAGTTCTCCAAGGAAGGAGGTAGTGCAATGTATTGATGGTAAAAACCTATCAGCATTTGAGATGAGCCCCACCCGTCGTCCGCAGTCCACAGGACGCCTTGCGGCAAAGACGGAACGGGGTGAAGGTGATGATATGAGAGTGCTGAAATTTGTATGGAAATGTTGGCGCGGATTGTGGCGGTCGGGTAAAAGTCCGACGACCGAGATTAATTCACATAAATGGGAAAGCAAAATCGAGATTTTAAGACATTTGTCAAGTAGGCGTCATTGAATTCTTGAGTTAAAGCTGTACGTTGTGAACCCCGCCCGTCGAAGACGGGGCGGGGTGAATAGTTTGAACCATCAAAACTCCCCTCCTCGGCTTGCTCCGTTATAAGTAAGGTGCTATATTCGGTACGGACTTCCAACAAGGCTTGCGTGTGGTGATGGTGGAAAGGGTAAAATTCTTGTCTTCAGAAGCAACCAGATGCCGATACGGGAGTTGAAAATAGGTGAAAAGACTTTTATAATTCATTTTCACCCACGACTCTTTTTCTTCTCACGATGCTTTTTCCAATGCTCTGTTTTTCCGACTAAGCAGGGACTGACTGGTTTATATACTCCAACATAATTTTCATTTAGTATTCTTGCAATTTCGGAAGCCGATATATCTAATGGAAAAGACCTCAAGAGTTTACCGACTTGCTTATTTAATACTCCCTGAGGGCGTCTCTCTGCTGTTTCTGCTTGCTTTGGAGCCGATAAATATTCTCTTGTTAGTTCCGCTGAATGTCGAAGGCGTTCTACTGTTGGGCTCGCTACTGTGTCGAAAAAATTGACACACCAAAACCCAAGGTCATGGTTACCCTCTATCCTGTGCTTATCATTTTGAATTTGTCGCATAAATTTGGTGCACTGTAAGAAATTGTTCCATATCTCCTTAAGCGGCTCAGCGATATCGGGCATACACAAGCGGTACGTTTCTACGATATCACCAAACTGCCTTTTGTGTGCCGTATCCTTAAACAATTCCATAATGAAAAAATCTGAGAACCAACGTGAAATCCACTTTTTGCGGAAAGCTACGGTGGTGTGCTTAAATCTATCCCTTTGTTGCTCAATCCACTCGTCCATATCATCGGCAATCCGCTCCAATGATTCGACTGCAAGTGCTAATTCTTTATCAGGTTTTACTTTGGCCTTTTCTATATCTTTTACAATTCCGAGCATCATAATTCCTCCGCACTGCCAAAAGGACAATAGCAATTGTCCCTACGCCCGTAAAAGTCAGCATAAATAATCGGCTTTGTCCGACTCATAGTCCCCTATTAAATTCTACAAAATGGGCTGAAGAATGCAAACATACAACGTTTTAAAAGTTGATAAAACCGATAAGGCTTCTTTTAGCTTTCAATTTATAAGCCCCCGCCCCCCCCTACTTGGATTCGTCTATTGTGATGGAC
>JBAQFY010000307.1:0-24911 GCA_049287505.1 Sedimentisphaerales bacterium
TCCTCCTGTTGCCCCGATTTTGATGAATGATGGACAATGGCACCATGTTACGGGCACCTGGGGCGACGCAAATGGTAATGTGAACCTGTACTTGGACGGCAATCTTTTACAACAGGCGACCTACACAACACCCAGCTATCCGCTTACCAACATTTATCTGGGCCAGATGGCGGATGGCGGGCGTACTTACAACGGCTTGCTTGATGACGTGCAAATCTATGGTGGGGCGTTGACGGCGGATGAGATTCAAATCGTTATGGCAGGTGGTGAAATCCTGAGTCTTGCTGCTGCTTTGCCCGAACCTGCTAATCAGGCAGCAGAAGTGCCCCGAGACGCAGCTCTTAGCTGGATGGCAGGAGACAAAGCATACACACATAATGTGTACTTCGGAACGGTTTTCGACGATGTCAACCAAGCCGGCATAACCGAGCCAAGGGGCGTGCTGGTCAGTGAAAACCAGGACGATGCTACTTATGCTCCCCCCGACCTTCTCGAATTCGGCAGGACCTATTACTGGCGGGTCGATGAAGTCAATGCTCCGCCCGACACCGCAGTCAATAAAGGCAACGTCTGGAGCTTTACGACAGTCAATTTCATTGTTGTGGACGATTTCGAGCACTACAGTGACTATCCACCCGACGATATATTTAGTACCTGGACAGACGGATATGGCGTAGAGACAAACGGCGCTATGGTTGGTTATGATGAGCCGGATTTTGACGCCGGAGAGCATTTCGTTGAGACCACAATTGTCCACAGCGGCAATCAGTCGATGCCGTACTTCTACGACAACAATATGAAATATTCAGAAGCCCAGAGGCCGTTAAGTGGTTCGGCAAGGGACTGGACCAGGGATAGTGTTATAAATCTCTCGCTGTGGTTTAGAGGCAATCCGGCGTATGTCGGCGGCTTCTCAGAAGGGCCGACCGGAACATATACGATGACCGGCTCCGGCGCAGACATCTGGGGCGGCTCCGACCAGTTCCACTTCGCCTTCAAGCAGGTTACCGGCGCAAGCGCGATTATTGCAAAAGTCGAGAGTCTTGACAACACAGACCCTTTTGCCAAGGCCGGTGTGATGATTCGCGATACGCTTGAGCCGGAGTCGAGCAACGTGGCGGTGTTCGTTACTACTGAAAACGGCGTTCGCTTCCAGTACCGTAACACCGCCGGGGGGACCACGGATAGGTTTTTCACAGAGGGCATTACCACACCTCAGTGGGTGAAATTGGAGCGTACGGCAGGTGGACTTGTCAGGGGGTATTATTCAGAGGACGGCGCTACGTGGACGCGGTTCGATTTAATACAAGTCCGCATGGACATGCCCATCTACGTAGGCCTGGCAGTAACCAGCCATAACGCTGCTCTTGCATGTGAGGCCAAATTCTCCAATGTCAGCTTCCCCAATATCAGTGTTGAGCCGCAGTGGATAGACCAGGACATCGGCATGCAGAGCAACAAGGCCGAGCCGATGTATGTGGCTTTGTCCAACAGCACCGGTGAGCCTGCTGTGGTCTATCACGGTGACCCCAACGTAGCAGTGATAGATACTTGGACTCAGTGGATTATCCCCCTGCAGGGGTTTGCAGACCAGGGCCTGAGCTTAACCGATGTTGACAGGCTCGCTATTGGCTTCGGCACCAAGGGCGATACGACAAAGGCCGGCGGTTCAGGTACAATGTACTTTGATGATATTCGGCTGTATCGGCCGAAGCCGGCTGAGGAGCCGGTGTCGGTGACGATTGAAAACTTCAGCTTTGAGCTGCCCGGAACAGAAAAGCAGTTAGGCTTTGACAACGTCCCCGGCTGGAACACCGATGGCCCGCCCGCCGACTCGGGAGTAGAAACGGGATATACACCCACTGACGGGGATTGGACCGCTTATTTAATGAGCGGTGACCCCTCGGTTTGGCAGTTGACCGACCGTACGATTGCGGAAGGTGACGTTCTTGAAATGAGAGTGGATGCCAGGATTACCTGGGCGGCTACGACTTTACAGATGACTCTCTATTACGATGACAACGGCACCAGAGTTCCGGCTGCGACCGCCGAAGTAATCCTTGCTGACACAATGCAGGAATATACACTGTCGTTTTCAGCCAACGATATTCCGGAATCAGTCGGTCACAAAGTTGGTATTGAATTTACCAATGTAAGTACCGGTGATACATGGATTGGTTTGGATAATGTACGTCTTGCTGCCTCGACTGAGTGAGCCGGTTGCTCCTATGCTGTTATTAGAAAGTTTTTAGACGGTCAAAACGATTTGTCATTCCCGCGAAACCTGTCCTGAGCAGAGTCGAAGGAGCGTGAATCCGGATTTTTTGCTCTGGGCACCTGCTCCCCGCTTTCGCGGGGACAAGTTTACCCCTGCGGAAGCAGGGGCAGGGGTGACATCGTCGATTTTTGCTTTCCGCAACAGATACTAAATAAGCAAGGTCGGTTCAGAAAACACTCGAATACGGGAGAAAATCTATTATGCGTTTACGGAAAGGTTTTACCCCGTTAGAAATTAAGATTTCCGATTGGGAAAGCGGAAGATTTCCCGAAAGACACGGGGAAACAGACGTCCGGCAACAACGCCGGAGTTTTCTCCGAAAGGAGTCCTTAGGACTAACTGGGTTTACCTTAATTGAGCTTTTGGTAGTAATTGCCATTATTGCGCTGTTGATGGCGATATTGATGCCAGCACTGCAGCGAATAAGGAAGCAGGCAAAAACGGTTATGTGTCAGTCCAACCTCAAACAGTGGGGCACTATCTTTGCGATGTACACGGACGGCAACAACGGCAATTTTAACACGCGCACGGGCAACGGCGGCCGATGGATGGACGCAATGGTGGATTACTACATTAGCACCGAAGACATACGCCTTTGTCCTCTGGCCAAAAAACTCGCGAACCCGGAAATGACCAGCGGCATCGATTGGTGGGGCGGCATTTTTTTAGGCTGAGGAAAGATTCCTTCCTGGGATTCCGGAGGAGGGCGTACAGTAGGTTTCTACGGCAGCTACGGGGTAAATGGCTATATATATGTGCCGGGGGACAGCACGCTTTATGGAAAACCGGCCGAAAGGTTCTGGAGAACTCCTAATGTCAGGGGTGCAGCCGGCATACCGATGTTCCTGGATTGCTATTTCTGGTGTGGATGGCCGGACGATGACGACACTCCTCCGGAATACGATGGCTGACAGAATCGCAGTGATGCAGATGCAATGAACCGTTTCTGCCTCAACCGCCACGAAGGAAGTATAAATGCCATTTTTCTGGACTACAGCGTGCAAAGAGTGGGGTTGAAGCAGTTGTTCTCGCTCAATTGGCATCGCGGTTTCAACAAAGCCAATGCCTGGACTACCGCTGGCGGTGTCCTCCCGGCCGACTGGCCCAAATGGATGAGTTCTTTCAGGGACTACTGAAAATAACCGCCGCGCAGAAAGATACGAGCGACTTGGCATACAGCCCGGCAAAGCAGTGATAGTAGAATAGCTCCTGTTTTTTTGCTCGATAAAAAGACTTGAATTTCCCATTAAATCAAGCGTTGCGGGTTTTGCAGTTCATCCGTAATGAAACTGAGAAACTCGGCGGCACATACTTCGTTCACGACCCTCCGGTCAGCCGCAAGAGACAGGCTGACAATTTTTCGCACCGTCATTTTATTATTTTCGCAGACGACTGTGTGTACGACATTACCAACAGCCAATATAGTGCTGGCCGGCGGCGGAACAATCCCCAAAAAAGAGTCAATGCCATATACGCCAAGATTGCTCAGCGCTATAGTTTCGCCTTCTATATCCTCAAGTGTCAATTGATTATCACGTGCTTTATCGGTCAGCAATTGTTCCTCACGGGCAATTTCCGGTAGTGTTTTTTCTCCGGCGTCCTTCACCACCGGCACAACAAGGCCCTGCGGAGCATTAACCGCAAAGCCAACATTCACACGTTCGGCAATCCTTATCTTGTCATCGTCAAATCGACCTACCACAAGAGGATATTTTTGCACCGCCAGGCCCAGAGCACGAATATAGAAAGCATTCGTGGTTATTTTAACTCCCAGCGACTTTCTAAGTTTGGGCCGAATGGCCATAAGTTCAGTAATGTCCGCTTTCGACCCAACGTAAAAACAGGGCTTGCTCAGCTTGGACTTTAACATCCTTTCGCCGATGAGCTTCTGGATTCTGGTCAGCGGGATATGCTTTTTCGTCGGGTTATCCAAAGACGCCTCTATAGAAAATTCCGACCCGCCACCGGCGGGTATGGATTAGAACCCAGCGTTGCTGGGTTGAATTCCGGTTCCTTAATTAAGGACCTAATCTAATCCATAATGTAATACCAAATACGCATTTTCCCAAGGATTTTTTTGCACGTCTAAAGGCTTGAGTACCATTCAGAGGTAAATTTATTTAGCAAAGTCCACCAGAAATAACAATAGTTGATGCTGGTAAGATTATCAATCTCCGGACAAATGGAGACTGCGTCATAATCGGTGAATATACTTCAATATTCCGCTTTTTTTTATTTTTATCTTCCCAAAAGCGCTGTTTTGTCATATACTCTGCATAAATTCAGCTTTATACTTTGGAAAGTCCAGCGATGTTAGCTGGTAAAGAAAAATAATCTTTTTTAATGTGCTTATTTGGGGCATTTGTTAAAATACATGGATGTTGTAGCATTATGGTGAGCAAGGGTAGCCGAATGCTGGAATAAACAATTAAGGTTAAATTTTAAAAAAGAGGGAATCGAAGTGAATATTTATGTGGGAAATTTGTCAAACCAGACTACTGAAGATGACTTGCGTCAGGCTTTTGAGGTTTTTGGCCAAGTCGAATCTGTCAATATTATAAAGGACAGGTTTAGCGGTGAATCCAGAGGGTTCGGATTCGTGGAAATACCCTCTAAGCAGGAAGCACAAAAGGCTATCGAAGAAATGAATGGCAAGGACTTGATGGGACGAGCTATAAATGTCAATGAAGCTCGCCCCAAAACTGACCGCCGTGACGGCAGGAGCGGTAGCGGTCGTGGCGGTGGGCGGGGCGGTCGTGGCGGTGGCAGTGGCGGCGGCGGTGGCGGCGGTCGTCGATACTAACAATCCCGTAACGTTAAAAAATTGGGTTCACGTTACTGCTCATTCAACAATAGTGGATTAAAAGAGAGCCACCATAGAATGACAAACCTCTCTCATTTTGCAGCAAAAAGGGCAAAATAGAGGAGCTATCGGTATGCTTTCAAATAGCTTTTCTACAGTTTTTCGTCTTCATTAAGAGTTCGAGCTGTATAGCCCTTAAATGTTTTTCTGGAAATATCGTTTAAGGAAGTCTTTTCCACTCCAGCCCATACTAATGGGCGATACAGGACTCGAACCTGTGACCTCACGGGTGTGATCCGTGCGCTCTAACCAACTGAGCTAATCGCCCTGTACTACTCTGCCCCCACGGCTTGCTGGTGCAAGCCGGCAGTGGGGGCTACGTAGCACGAGCTAAGTTTCCAAAATTCGATTGATGATTAAAAATTATAAATCGTCAATCGCAAATCGTCAACCGCAAATTAAGTTGCCATAACATTGAGACGCCCTAATTTAACACCCTTCATGCTCAATATGCTTTCCGCCACCTTATTGATTTCGCCGGCTTGTCCTCGAAGCACAATCACCTCCAGACAATCGTGCTCATCCAGGTGAACGTGCAGAGAAGAAATCACCTGCAGAGACGAACCCAGAGTATGCGTATGTTGCAGGTCTATCAGCCTGTCCGTGAGCTTTGTCGAGTGATGGTCGTAAACCAGAAATACAGCAGCGACCGCCTTGGCTTTTGGGTCACCGAGCCGCTCTTCGCTTAATTGCCGGCGCACAAGGTCGCGTATCGCCTCGGACCGGCTCTGATAGCCCTGCTTGGCAATAAGCCCATCGAACATCGAAAGCAGCTCTTTATCAAGCGACACCCCTATACGTTCAATTCGGTTCATTTTTGTTCCCTTTATTGAGCTTTGCACTGTTAAAACAACCCAGGGTGGCACCCCAGCCTGTCAGTCATAAGGACTCCGCCGTAAGGCGTCCTGTGGACTTACGGAGAAGCGGGCGTATCCGCCTCAAACTTGTTTGGGGGTGTTCTTAACCCCTTTGCTCGTAACATAGATTACCTGCTCAGCTAACAGATTAGGTGCAAATCGTACCAGGCTAAACCGTGTTTTAATCAACGGTATTCTCTTTTCCATCTTGACACCAATCAAGTATATCCGAAAACTTCCCCCTGTAAAGCCAAACAACACCCGCCTCAAAATGCTGTAGCCAGGTTTTCTCCTTCGAACTTGCCCAAATACTAAAGAATTAAACGCCCTACGTCCGATACTAAACTATACGTAAACTTACAAACTAACACGGAATTTTGAGACAGGTTAGAAAGCATGTTCAAACGGAAACTCATACCTCAGCAGTTACGGATTATCCTAAATGGACAGAATTCAGGTCATACAATATCTACTAAGAGAAATTGACGGAAAGACGTACCTGGAGATTGGTGTCGAGTATGGCAAATCCTTCTGCCCCATAGTGGCACAAAGAAAAATTGCAGTCGATCCTGTTCCGGCAAGCACTCAGGTACGAGCCCATCTACTTCAACATCTAAAAGCTACTTATTATCAAACAACAAGTGATGATTTTTTTGCCCAAAAAGGTCATATTTTTGATGAGAAAAAAATTGACGTTGCGCTTGTAGATGGTTTACACACATACGCTCAGTCTTTAAGAGACGTCGAAAATTGTCTCAGACACCTAAATACAAATGGCCTTATAGTTATACATGACTGCAATCCCCTCACAGAGTCAGCCGCCGCATCTTGGACATCTCTTGGTTCACCTGAATCTGTCAACTGGATTTGGAACGGGGACGTCTGGAAAACGATTGCATATCTCCGTTCCTGCCGCGATGATATTAATGTGTTTGTGCTCAATTGTGATTTTGGCTTGGGAATTATAAGAAAAGCTAAGCCCGAAAGTATGCTTAATCTTTCTCCTGCACAAATTGATGAAATGACTTTCAAAGACTTGGAAAACAACAGAGAAAAAATCTTAAATCTTAAAAGTCAGGAATATCTTTTTGAATTCATCAAAAAGAGCCCCCTTCTGCAGGCTGCTGGTAACTTACTAATGAGCGATTCGTTTCCCACCCAATGCAAACTTTGAAATTAGAACAATAACGCTTTAAGCAAGTTTGTTTCCTAACTGCCGTATGACATCAATCATCATTTCTTTTGTGACGGCTGGTGATATAGTGCTCATATCGATGCAGATGAGACTCCCTCTTACTGCTTCGATTATGCTTTAGCCGTCTGTTTATATCACCTCGAGTCGGCGAAGAATCGACTTTGTCCAGCGGCCGCTGCGAAGCTGTGAAAAGATAAGCAGTAACAGTATCAACAGCCAGTAGCCGCTGAACCGCAGATAATAAAGGATAATGTCGAATATACTGCCGGTTTCAGCGGAGCTCCACTTCGCCAGCTCGCATGGCGTATATATCGCGCCGCGAACCATACAGCCGAAGATTTCCTGCCAGGGCAGCAGCAGAACAAGCATAACCAGCGATAGGAAAAACGCCCTGCTGATATGGTTCATTCCGCCGAGCCGGCCTACCAGCGAAATCTTCAGGGACAAAAGTATTGTCAGACAGTAAAGCAGCCCCGTTAGTACCAGTATGGCGTTAACAAGCCGGATACCCATTGCTAAATGGTTGAAGTTTATTCCAAAAAGAGAATTCTCCAATTCTGCTTTGACCGGCTCACTTTGCTCGGCAGCAACTTTTTTTGCAGCCTCGCCAACGTCCTGCACATCCTTGCTCAAGCCTCCAGCCACAACGGCAGCTCCGCTATCCTGGGCTTTGTTAGATATATATCCCTTTGCGGAAATGTAACCTGTATTTACGGCCCAAAAGCATATCTGCAACAGCAGAAGACACAAAACCACAATGATAAAGAAAAAGTTTTTCCATCCCCTGAATACACTAATCGCTTCGAGACAATCGGTAGTATCCAGTAAACTGCTTGGGCCGGCCTGGTTCTCGTTCATTTTTAAATCTCCTAAATTGGGTTAATAGGTGGTTGGTTAATGGATTAGTTCACTGCTCACCACTCACTATTTTGCTACTCACCATTTCCATGAGCATCCGGCACACCTGTTAAAAGCGTGTTTTTCAACACGCCTGTTAGTCCTAAGGACTCCTTACGGAGAAGCGTGCTTTTCAGCTCAGCATCCCTTTTTGAGCTATTATGTTCTCATCCTGCTATAAATGCAAGAAATTTCTTTGCCCCGCACCAATTGATTTCGAGCCGGATACCGGAGCCCGTTGAAAGGGCCAATTTTTCTCTCCAGGGCAATTAATGCGGGGTTATTTCTCATCTTTTATCTTCTGGAAACTTTTTTTGGCTGCCTCGATGGTCTTCTCAATGTCCTCTTTGCTGTGGGCTAACGAAACAAACATCGCCTCATAAGCGCTCGGAGCAAGATAAATCCCCTGTTCTAACATCAGGGCAAAGAATTTCTTAAATCGTTTTATATCGGTTGACTGAACATCGGCAAAGTTTCGTATTTGCTTGCCCGTGAAGAAACAGCTCAAAATCGAGCCGACACGATTAATCGTTACGGCGATGCCGGCCTCTTTAGCGGCATCAGCTAATCCAGCCTCTAACAGAGCTGCTCTCGATTCTAAATACTCGTAACTCGATACTCGACGAGAGTCGAGCATCAAGAATCGAGTATCGAGTATATCCAGTGTCGCGTTTGCCGCCGCCATTGCAAGCGGATTACCGCTGAGTGTTCCTGCCTGATAGACCGGCCCGAGCGGTGCGAGCATGTCCATAATATCGGCTCTGCCGCCAAGAGCCCCCACAGGCAGTCCGCCTCCTATGATTTTGCCTAAACAGGTGATATCAGCTTTTATACCGTAAAGCTCCTGTGCTCCACCAAGGGCTAAGCGAAAGCCTGTTATCACCTCGTCAAATATCAAAAGCGTATCGTTCCGGTCGCACAAATCCCGAAGCGTCTGCAGGTATCCATCCATCGGCGGCACCACGCCCATATTTGCAGCGACAGGCTCAACCAGAACCGCTGCTATTTTCCCCTTGTACAAATTAAACGCAGCCCTTACCCCCTCAATATCATTGTAGTCAACTACGATGGTCATCTTCGCAATCGAATCAGGAACACCCCCGCTCGAAGCGATGGCACTCCCGAAGGAACGCCCTGTGGTTGCCTCGGCAAGGCCGGAACCGGCAGCCACCAGCAATGAATCGCTGTGCCCGTGATAACAGCCGGCCATTTTGATTATTAAGTCCTTTTTGGTATATCCGCGGGCCAGCCGAATAGCGGTCATTACCGCCTCGGTGCCGCTGCTTACCAGCCGAACCTTCTCAATGGAATCGAAGGCAGCGATTATTTTCTTAGCTAAGGCGGTCTCAGACAATGTCGGTGCCCCGAATGATGTACCCTTTTGTGCCGCGGCCGTAACCGCTTTCAAAACCTTCGGATGGGCGTGCCCAAGTATCATCGGACCCCACGAGCCCACGTAGTCGATATATTCATTGCCGTCAATATCGTAGATTTTTGAACCCTTTGCACCGGAAATGAAAAGCGGTTCTACATCCACCCCCCCGAACGCCCGCACCGGCGAATTCACGCCGCCCGGCAGACAACTACACGCATCAGCAAAGGCCTGTGCTGATTTAGTTGACCAATCTGTCATCTGTCCTCTGTCTTCTGTCATCTGCCTTTCCATCATAAGACTATTGGCAGCAAAATTCAAACTATTTGTTTAAGCTCCGGCCACAACAGTTTTATGCAGCCCGTGAGAAGCTATTTTTCTTGCAATGTCTGTGTGATTTGATAAACTTACGTGATTAGTGATTAGTGATTATTGATTAGTGAGTAGTGATTATTGATTAGTGAGTAGTGATTGGCGAGTGGTGATTAATGATTGATGAGCAGCTAATTAGTAGCTGTTGCGGAAAACGAAAATCGACGATGTCACCCCTACCCCTGCTTCCGCAGGGGTAAACTTGTCCCCGCGAAAGCGGGGAGCAGGGGTCCAGAGCGAAAAACTGGATTCCCGCTTTCGCGGGAATGACAAATACTGTTTCCGCAACAGGAACTAATTAACCGATTAACCAATCACCATTTAACCAGTTATGGAGTAAATATATGAATTTAGTCAGGTGGTTTCGAAAATATAATAAAAAAGTGATGGCTGTTGTTGTCATCGTCATAATGTTCGGCTTTATCGGCGGCGGCACTTTGCTCCAACAGTTGGGCCGAAGAGCAACAGGGCTGCACAAAACAATAGCTTACTTTGGGGACAACAAAAAAATAACAAACAACGACTTATACTTGGCACGACGGGAACAGGATATCCTCAGAAGCCTGGCGGCCGATGTCCTGCTGAGGAACCAGGACTTACGGGGAATTCTCCTGGGCGAGATGCTGTTTGCTGAGCAGCAAACTTCGCCGGCCCTTATCAATCATATAAGGCAGACGATTAGAAAGAACCGGTACAGAATCGGTGATAAACAAATCAACGATATGTATAGACGCTCGGTGCCGTCCAATATATACTGGCTGTTACTTAAAAACGAAGCACAGCTCGCCGGAATCAAAGTGCCAATCGAGCAGGCCGGCGTATTGCTCGGACAAGTAATACCACAGCTATTCAACGGCCAAACATATTCGCAACGAATTGGGGTTCTAATAAACCAGTACGGCTTACCGGAGAAGCAGTTCCTGACAATATTTAGCGAATTGTTAGCCGTAATGCAGTACGCCCAGATGATTTGTTCAAATGAAGATGTTACAATCTCACAGATAACCCAGGCTATTGCCTCCGAGCAGGAAAGCATTGACGCTGAGTTGGTAGAATTCGACCCAGCCGTATTCACCGAAGCCCAGGCTCAGTTAAGTAATGAAGAAATCCTCGAGCATTTTAACAAATACAAGAAATTCTTTTCCGGAGCCGTAAGCGAGGAAAATCCTTATGGCTTCGGATATAAGCTGCCGGACAGGGTTCAGCTTGAATACCTAATCGTCAGGCTCGACGATATTTCAACGCTGATTAAGCCGCCTACCCAACAGCAGAAGGAAGATTATTACCAAAGACATAGAGAACAGTTGTTCACCGAGCAAGTGCCGTCCGACCCGAACGACCCGAACTCACCGCTGAAACAGCAAACTAAAAGCTACGCCGAGGTTTCAGATATAATTTCGGACCAGCTTCTAAAGGACAGAATAAATTCCACCGCAAATAGAATACTGCAGGAGGCTAAAACAATTACCGAAGCCGGCCTGGAGGCTCCGGATATAGACCCTGCTAATCTGACTGATGAGCAGTTTAAGCAAAGAGCCGGCAATTATAAAACCACCGTCGAGCAATTAAGCAAAAAACACAATATCAAGCTATATGCAGGCCGGACGGGACTGCTTAGCCCAATCGATATGCAAACCGATAAATATCTTGCAAGGCTGTATTTAGAGGGCTACGGGCAAAATCCCGTCTCATTGGCTCAGATTGTCTTTGCCGTCGATGATTTAGCCGCCAGCGAGCTTGGACCGTTTGATGTTCGAAAGCCCAGAATGTATCAAAATATCGGGCCCCTCAAAGATTTATGGGGCTTCCCGATTTATCAGGAGAGCGGGCTCCGGGACGTCTCCGGACAAATAATGGCCATTGTGCGGGTGATTAAAACTATAAAAGCCGTCGAACCCCAAAGCATTGACCAAACCTTTAGCACAAGCACAATTGAAATCGACCCAAACCAGCCTTCAGCCCAGAGTGCAGCCGAAGGGGAAGGTGCAGGTGAAAATATTTATTCGGTAAAAGAAAAAGTTACCGAAGACCTGAAGAGACTTGCTGCGATGGACATCGCAAAAAGCAAAGCCGAAGAGTTTATAGGCCTGGCGGCAAAGGAAGGCTGGGACAACGCTATTGATAAATTTAACGAACTCTACGGACAGCAAACCGGCAGAGACCCAAACGACCCTAACGCATCCGAGATTTCAATTGCGGAAAAAAGCGTTACCGAACCCTTCAAGCTGCAAAATCTTACAGGCCTGCTAAGAATATCAAATGCGACTTTACAGACTCTAACTGTGCAAAGTGCAGGCAAACCGGCGGCGCAGTTCTTCTTGAATGAGCGTAAAAATCATCGTCGCTTCGTGGAACAGCTTTATTCGCTTGTACCGCAGGACAGTAACACGGTTGATGCCTTCCCTCTGGTTATAGAGTTCAAGCCGGATTTGAGCTTGTATTGCATAAAAAATATCTCCGTTAAGCGCATTACTCTCCAGGAGTACGAAAAAATCAAAGCGGTGCGATTGCAAAGAGAAGATTATTCTCAATCCGAGAGCCTGGCGGCGGTCTATTTTAATCCCGAAAACATATTAAAACGGATGAACTTCAGGCTGGTCAAAGCCGGTGAAGAACCCGCGGATGCCAATGCGCCCGCTCGTCCCGCCCCTCCGAGGGGCGGGGCTCGTCCGGGCGAAGCCCGCCCCAGCCCGACAGAATCGGAGGAAACATTGTGAAGACACCGCGTTCGAAAGAAAACCACACCATGTTTCTGCTGACTGTGGGACTGCTGGCCTGGCTTGTCCCGGGCGCAGGACATCTACTGCTAAAGGAAAGGAAACGTGCGCTCATTATATTCGCAACTATTGTCTTTACCTTCTGCGTGGGATTATATGTCGGCTCAATTGGAATTATTAATCCCGTAGGGGCAAAGCCCTGGTATGTGGCACAGATTATGAATTCTCCGATGGTGGCAGTCCTGGGGCATTTGGCCACAACCACAGACTATTCTGTCTTTGGAAGACCGAGCGAAATTGGACAGATATACACCAGCATCGCGGGTTTGCTGAACCTTTTGTGTATTGTAAACGCCATTTATTTGGCTCATCTGCAAAAAAAAGAAACCGCTGGAGACTAATCTGCAAAAATGTCGATAATACCTGCTCTTGTAATGGCGACCTTTACAACGCCGGAAAAAATTAGCGCAAATCCGCAATCTATTCTGTGGCTGCTGCCGTTAGTAGCCGCGATTGCCATCGTCTATAAAGCTACGAAGCTGCCCGAAATAAAATCCGCCAATTTCCTCAAAGAAGCCGTGATTCTATCCGGTTCAATTCTTGTTTTTATGTTCATAACTGCATTGGCCCTGTGCGCCTTGGCATGGCTGATTACAAAATAAATGCCGGAAATAACATCTCATACCATTTGTAATTAAAAGATGCGCTTTATATAAAGGGCAGCGAGCCATCCCCAAGCTGCGCTTGAGGCTGCCATCCTTTTGTGCTAAACACAAGGAGCTCAGTAATTAAATGCAATTGGTATCATATCGAGAAACGGCATTCATAGCGCATAGGTCGTAATACCAATTTTATACGATTCACAAAAATGTATGCACTTCTCCAAAACAGAGCCGCGACTGTAAAGGAGCGGTTATTGTCTCTTCTGTTGTACAATGAGTTGATGTTGGGCGCACTTATTTTTTATGATTGGTATTATTCGCCGTCCTCTCCAGAGACCCTCTCAAGCACACCTAACTCGACAAGAGCGTTGAAGGCTGCTTTTTGCTCCGCTTCTTTTTTGTTTGTCCCCCAGGCGCTTGGGAAATGACGGTCCGCGATAGCCACTTCCAGCTCAAAGCACTTATTGTGGTCGGGTCCTTTTTCATCGAGCAGCACATAGACCGGCGTAACATTAGACTGCTCTTGGGCGTACTGCTGCAGTAGCGACTTGTAGTTGCCCTGAGCTTGTTCTGCATCGGTTTGCTCAATTAACGAACCAAAGATTCTCAGGATAAAACTGTGGGCCGTGTCAAATCCACCATCAATATATATTGCAGCGATAGTGGTCTCCAGCACGCCGGCGGCAAGAGAGCCTGACAAAGCCCGGCTGGAAACCATGCCCTTGCCGACTTTTAAAAATTTGTGCAGCCCGAGCTGCCTTGAAATCCGGGCACACGTCCCCCGAGAAACAAGCATACTCTTAATCTTCGTCAAGTCGCCCTCGAGATAACCTGAAAACCTCTCGAAGAGTGTTTGGCAGATAACCACAGCCAAAACTGCATCACCGAGAAACTCCAGCCTTTCGTTACTTAAAAGACGATTATCAACTGATGAGGAATGAGTAAAAGCTTTGGCTAAAAGATTCTTGTCCGAAAATGTGTAACCTATCGTCTGCTCGATTTGCTGCAGAGTTTCTTTATCCATATTAATTACGTCCTGATTTTACAAGAAGCCTGCGAGCAGATTACGAACACCGCTATAAACAGCGATCTTCGTAGCCGGCTCCACAGAAAAACTTCATCCGGTAAATGGTAAATAGCAAATGATAAAAAGTAAATAGTAAATCGTAAATAGTAAAAGGCTTACCAATAACCAATTACCTGCAACCAATAGCTTACTTGCCAACTTCCATCTGCAAACCTGCCAGGGCCACAAACTTATCGTCGGCAAACTCAAAAATCCCGTCAAGACCGGTTACCGTAAAGATACCTTTGGTTGCCGCCGCAACGTTGCAGAAAACAAGCTGATGACCGCAATCGGCTAACAACTTGCGCAGCTTCAGAAGCTTCGAAAGGCTGGAGGAAGTTACAATATCCACGCTGGAAAAGTCTATTACAACGTCACAGTTACCTCTGTCACGCACCATCTCCGTAACCGTTTTGAGCTCATCTCCCATCTCCGGCTCCTGGGGCAAGTCCACGAGAATAATATCTTCAGACCAATCTTGAATCCCCATCTTAATCTCCTTTTTTCAAGTCAACAAAGCGTTTAAGATTCACAATTTTCAACTCATTACAAAATGGGTTATCGAGCAACATTCAGATATTTTATCGGCATAAGTTTCAGCCAGGTTAAGAAATAAAACAAAAGAAACTTTATTTGCTTTACAGCATCGGCCTATAAAAATCGGTGTTCTCCTACCATCCCACGGATAAATGAGCGAAACCATTGAAAAAAGGGTGAATTTAGTCTTTTTCCCCTCCCCTAAATTTCAGCGTGTACTAACAAAAGGGTTATGGAGCTGTCATCTGGGCGAACTTACCAAACTTCGTATCGGCTTTACAATCTTCGGTCCAATTTTCGGTAGCTGACAGCCTCGGCAATGTGTTCCGGCCGGATGTTCTCGATACCGGCTAAGTCCGCTATTGTCCGCGCCACTTTGCAAATCTTATCGTGGGCACGAGCGCTCAGCCCGAATTCTATCATCGCCTGTTTCAGGATAAATTCGCTCGCTGAATCGAGATTGCAGAACTTTTCCACCTGTTTATGACTCATCCTTGCGTTTATCATAACCTTTTTATCGCCGAAGCGCCTCGCTTGAACGCTCCCTGCTCGGACAACATCCTGTCTCATTACAGCCGAGTCGAGCCGGCTTGATTTTGAGCGAAGCTTGCTGAAACTTATCGCAGGCACCTCAATATGAATATCAATCCTGTCCACCAGCGGCCCGGATACTTTTGACAGATACCTCGCTATCTGCCCCGGCGTGCACTTGCATCTTCTTGCGTCACTGCCGAAATAACCACACGGACAGGGATTCATCGCCGCAACAAGCATAAATTGAGCAGGGAATCTGATGGTCTTTTTCGCACGTGAGACAAGTACAAAACCGTCCTCCAATGGCTGACGAATCATCTCAAGAACGTGTCGTGGAAACTCGACAAATTCGTCCAGAAACAATACTCCGAAGTGAGCCAGAGACAATTCCCCGGGCCGGGGTGTAGTGCCGCCGCCTATCAGAGCCGGCCCGCTTGCTGAATGATGCGGCATACGAACCGGGCGAGTAGCCAGCAACGCCTTGTTTTTACCCAATAGGCCTACGGAGGAGTACACACGCGTGGTCTCGAGCGATTCTTCCAGACTCAAAGGCGGCAAAATCGTCGCCAGTCTTTGGGCCAACATCGTCTTGCCTGCTCCGGGTGGGCCTATCATCATTATGTTATGTCCGCCGGCAGCCGCAACCGTCACTGCCCGCTTGACGTTTTCTTGCCCCTTAACATCGGCAAAATCAACTTCATAACTTGACGCCACGTTAAACAGCTCATCAACGTCAACCGTGGTTGTCTCCAAAGGAAGCTGCCCCGAAAGAAAACCTGCCGCCTGGGCGAGTGAGCCGACAGCAAAAACATCAATGTCGGCAACCACCGCCGCTTCTCTGGCGTTTTCCAATGGGACTATCATTCGGCTAAAGCCGTTTGACGCCGCCGTCATTGCCATACTCAATACGCCGTTGACCGACCTGACCCTGCCGTCCAGAGCTAATTCGCCGACGATAATGGTCTCATTAAGTACAGAACCGACCATGAACCCCTGGCCAATGAGCATACCTAAGGCAATAGGCAAATCGAAGGCAGGTCCCGCCTTTTTCACATCGGCCGGCGCTAAATTTATTAACGATTGGGTTTTAGGATGCTTATAGCCGCTGTTCACAATTGCACTTTTGACCCTTTCGATGCTTTCCTTCACCGCGGTATCAGGCAGCCCTACGATAACAGACTTCTCAAAACCGCCCCGCGCAACGTCAACCTCGACTTCGCAGATTATCCCTTCAATCCCTTCAAGTGTAACGCTATGCAGTCTGGCTAACATTTTGTACCCCTATTTTATTGGTTTGCAATATACATTTTAAAACCTCCTTGTTATCATTGCAAGCAATTTTAATCTCTTTCTATGGTCAGACCAGTGGCAAGTTTTCAGGTATGGCTTTTTTGGTTTGATAATGCTCGTTTGTTTTTTGGCTTGAGCCAGGCAAAAGTTGACGTGGAAATCTCTGACCTGCTGCTTATATCGGCTAAATATTCACAAATTAACTACTACTCTATGACATTTGATTTTGTGAGTTGTCATTCCCTCGAAAGCGGGAATCCAGTTTGTTAATGGGCTGAATTCCGCATCAAACTGAAACAACCTCTATTCACAAATTAAAATGTCGTAAGGTACTACTGACAGTCGGCACTTCCAGGCCGTGTTCGCTCATCAGTTTGGAATCCGACATTATTCCTTTAGCCTCGCCATCGGCAATAATACGACCCTTATCGAGCAGAACGGCCCTGTCGGCAAGTGCTGCTGCAAAATTCATATTACACGTCGCTATTATCAGCGTCTGAGTCAGGCTCCCAAGCAGCTTTATAAGATTGTTCCGGTTTCTTGGGTCCAGACTGCCGTCGGGTTCATCGAGTGTAATTATCTTCGGTGCCATAGAAAGTATAGTTGCTATCGCAGCGGCTCGTTTCTGGCCGGCTGAAAGATGATGGGGGGCTTTGTCGGCCATTTCAGCTAAGCCCACAGTTTCCAGCGCATCGGCAACCCGCTCTTCCACCTCTTCCGCTCCAAGCCCCATATTCAGCGGCCCGAACGCTACATCGTCAAATAAAGTAGGCATAAATAATTGGTCGTCGGGGTTTTCCAGACAGGAGCCGAGGCTGGTGCGAATTTTTTTTAAGTTTTTCCTGTTGATTTCCAAACCGTCAACAAGCACTTTAGCCGTCCCTTTGATAAAGCCTGCCATTACAAGAAGCAATGTTGACTTACCCGCACCATTCGGACCTATCAGAGCAACTTTTTGCCCGTGTTCGACACTTAGAGTTATGTTACTAAGGGCGGATGTACCATCAGGATACTTGTACGAAAAATTTTCTATATCAATTGCGTTCGGCATAATTTTTACACAAATCCATGCGTGGCAGCCTCAAGCGAGTCCCGAAAAGCTTGTCCCCGAGAAAGCGGGTATCGGGACGAGCCTGGGGATGGCTTGGAGTTTCGTAGGGTGGGCTTGCTACTCTGCGAAGTAGATTCGCTACGTAGCACGAGTTAGCCCACGGAACAAAACTACCCGCATCATCTTGGTGGGGCAGGCCCCACCCTACTAATAACCGCCACGCATTTATCGTGTTACTGCAAAACCGGTTTTACAAAAATATACAGTCCCAATATAAACGATGTAGATATAGCGGCAAAAAGTAAATCAGTTCGGCGAATTTGCAGCTTTGAAATGCTGCGCCATCTTCCATCAAAACCTCGTCCCTGCATCGCAATGTTTATGCGCTCAGCCGTGTCGATACTGCGGATAAACAGAGAGCCGACCATAGCTGATGCGGTGCTCAGCTCTCTCTTAAACCCGAGACGTCTTAGCTTTCTTCCTGCCCTTGCTCGCAATATATGATGAGCCCTGTCGATAAGAACGAATATGTAACGGTATAAAAAGCCGAGCTGAATAACCAGCAGCCTCGGCACTCCTAACCGTTGCAGGCCGGTAAGTAAATCGTTAAATCGAGTAGTGGACACCAGCCCTATTAGAGCTAACATCGTAACAACGAACTTTCCGAGAATAGTAAAGCATCGCATCCAGCCGACCGAGCCCTGCCAGATGAACGGCCCAAAAGCGACTGTAACAGGTGTTCTATCATACAGCGAACAACTCAATGCCAGTACCACAACGAATGGACTGACAAGTAGTATCTGCTTGAAAACAAATCTTAGCGGAATCCCGCCCAATACGAGAATTGTAAAAGGCCCGATTGCATAGCAGGCTAAGATGCTAAGCGAAGTACGCGGCAGGGAAATAACCACAGCGGTAAAGACAAGAACAACTATAAACTTTACCCTGCTGTCAAGCCGATGTATTACTGAATCCTGATAAGCAAATTTATCAATATGTGCATGGTGCATTTGGTAAGCACATCCAAAATCAACAAACCAAAACCCGCAGAACCCTCAATACAGGCACTGCGGGCATTTATATTATTTATTCCATTGTAGCAAATCACGCCGTTGATGACTGCTTTTTTCTCAAAATCCACGCGGCCAGCCAGATAACTCCCATTGTTACTGCCGAGCCGACCACTCCTGCGAAGCTGGTCCAGCCGGCTGATAAGTCTGCCTCTTGCTCGGCCGCTTCTCCCAATTTTGACGTTCTGACTGAGTAGTCCGGCAGAAGGGAATATTTGGACTGGAAATCATCTACCGCCGTAATTCTCGGGTCATCATTTGATACGGCGGCCTCGAAATCCGGCTGGTCAGGCCTTTCGGCGTAGCTCCACTCTAAACCATCTGGAGAATCGGAAGCGAGCAAAGACAATCCCGCACCGACAATAATAGTAAAAACTGCTAACGTTACTAACATCGCTTTCCTGCTTAATCTGACTTTACCCGGCAGGGAATCCATAACCATATCGGGCCTGACCTGCTGCAGGTATGCCAATACCGCCACGGTAATCAGGCCTTCGACAAACCCGACCAAAAAATGAACGCCAATCATTGTTATCAAAAAAGTTGAGAACGGAACCGCCAATACGCCGGACAGCCCCGCCTCTATCGGAACAAGAATCGCACCTGCTTCAAGAGCAATCACACAGGCTAACATTGCCCCAATGTATGCCCTCGTACTGCTGAATTGTCCTGCCGTAACAATCCTGTATAGAAAGTAACCAAGGTAACTGGGTATAAGCCCCATATTGATAATGTTACAGCCCAGAGCTAACAAGCCGCCGTCCTGGAAAATAAGGCACTGGATAATCACCACCGACGATATGACTATTGCACCTAAGTGGGGGCCCAATATGATTGCTAATAGCACCGCTCCAACCATATGCCCGCTTGTCCCCGGCATCGCTGGAAGCTGGAAGTTGACCATCTGCGCCGCAAAAACGAACGCTCCTAAGATACCCATCAAAGCGAGTTTATCCGCGGCGATAATCTGCCTGACCTTCCTGCAGATAAAGCCCAGGCCAGCCGCTGCTATTGCCAGCGTGCCAGTAGCAACCGGAACCGACAGTAATTCATTAGCCATGTGCATAACAAAATTCTCTTATTGTCTTTCTGTTTCGATGGTAACAAGAAACAGTAAATCGTATTGCAGCGCATAAAAGTAACGAATTCATGCTATCAAGTCAAGAGAGGCCTTTGCTGAGTCCCTTCCGGCGTAGCAGCGAGATTTACAAAGCGCAGTAGCTGCTTTCCCGTTTAATGGTGCCCGTGTTCATCGTGATTTTCATCGTGTTCATCCACAGGGGCAACACAATAAATATAGACAAGCGGTTCGGCGCCGGTGTTTTTATTATTATGGATTGTATAAGGTGGTATATAACAGACTTTCCCGGCACCAACCTCATGAGGAGTCTGTTCTTCCCCGATCAAAGATATTCCTTTACCAGACAGAAAAACGAGTAACTCCTCATGGGCGTCGGTGCTGTGCTGGCCGCAGGTTTCACCGGGCCGTAAATATACTCTGCCTGAACGCATCCCGCAGGTTTGCGGCTGACCTCCCAGAATCTGCTGGTATTCAGAGCCGCTGCTCAAGTCTGCAACGAAAAATTCTGCTGACGATGTAACCGAAACGCCATGGTTCATCGCGCATCCCTGAACAAATAAACTTCCTGCAAGCCATACAAAAACGAGTGCGATAATTTTTGCTTTGATTTTCATGTCGTTCATCTTCGGTTCCTTTTCTAATCGTTGTAATGTTAAAATTTATGGGTTACTCTCAAACGTCCCTATTTGTGTCCCGTTCTTCAGCCGCATCCGAACTATCACGCCCTTGCGGGTTTGGGGGTTGTACCAGGTTTGTCTCGGCACGGGATAGTTCAATTCTTTCATATGGTTCAGGTCAAATTCAGGCCCTTCGCTGTAGAGAACCCAGCTTACCGGCGAATCTTCCAGATTATTATAAGTGTCCCCTTCTTCTTTCTCATTATCGGGAAATCTATCTGGAACCCAAAGGTATGCCCCGTCTTTAACAACGAAAGTTCTGTTATAAATTAGTTCCCCCACAGACCTGTATTTATAGGTGTATCCGCGATTAAATCTATCTTCTATACCGGCAGCCATAAAAGTATCTCCGCCCGGCCTCGGCAGATAACCGTTGTCAACCAGCTCAACTGGAAGCTGATAAAAGTGTCCCCCGAGCATACAGTCCACCCGTGTCGGCGGATATTTGTCGTCATTATCGAACGAATAGGCCTCAAGCGCCATCCCTATCTCACGCAGTTCGGCATTGACCGAAACAACTTTCGCCTGAAGACGCGCCTGCCCCATTACAGGAAGCAAAATCCCCATTAACAAAGCAATGATGGAAATAACCACCAACAACTCAATTAGAGTGAATCCACGTTTCACAGCTTAACACCATTTTTACAAATTTCCCGTTTCAGTTTCTTCCTTGAGCCAGTCCTCGACAAATTCGGCAAAATCAACGCCGTCAACTACACCGTTCAAATTAATATCACCCGGTCTATCTGCCTGACGGTGTTCACGACTGGCTAAAACAGAACCATTTCCGTCATAGTTCATCACGTACAATCGATATCCATCGGTTAGATACGGGCTTTCCTGGTCCATAATCCCAATGACATCGAAAGGCTCGGTCAGATTATTCGAGCCGGCATAAATACCATTGCCGCGCCCCAATTTTACGTCGAGCGTCTTCGTGCCATCGGTTATTACCAGCTCCCCATGCGGACGCCAGTCGTTTGCATCTACGAAATAAACATCTTCAATTTTTATCAGCCGCCCCTGGTAATATTCGCCACCTCTTTGCCGGTTAGGGTCAAAAATGAACTCGTCATCACCGTCTTTTAATTCGTCCAGCGTAACAACTTCCGGGCGAGGCAATCCGACACCTCGCTCCACAAGCTCAATGATAAAATCGTGGTCAGGATTCTTATTATGCTGCTCGTTGATATTTAGTTTCCCATTGTACGACAGATAATAGCCTGTAACTCGTATTCTATCTCCGGGGCTAAATTGGGCGGCGTTCAACCGGCTCAACTCCGCCACAAATTCTTCGTTTGTGTACCCACCGTCAGGTGCAATCCACGGCAGATTGTTATAAAGCTGCCCTAACCAGACAGCCGTGCCTGCGTGGTCGTCTCCTTCACCCTGAAAGTACATTTGCCACTCCCCGCTAATGTTAAAAGTCTCCATTATAGTATCATCCGGCGTTGGGTCCAACATATCTGCCGGGTTGTGCAGCAAAATCCCTTCAAGAACAACCTTATCGGTTGCGTTATACACGAGCTCACCGCTGGCATCTACCGCCTGAAATTCCGAGTGAGTTACCTCGGCGACAGTGGGGGCGGCTTTTACGATGGCGCCTAGCGCCAAAGTCAAAACTGTTGCTAAAACAATAAACCTTCTCATGACCAATACCTCCAAAAAAAGTTGATAAATTATCGAACTTTGCGCATACAAAACTCACGTTTGCCCTGTTGCGCATAAAAATATCAAATTCGTGCTATCACATCAAGAATATAATTGACAAAAAAATAAATTTTTTTTAATACAATCACTTGTTTATGGGTTATTGGTTCCAAGGAGAATGTATGGCTTCGTCAGAAAAAGTGCTCATCATCGAGTTGAACGAAAATCCTCAAAATCAAAAGCTCCTCGATGGCAAACCACAGACCTGTGGAATGCGCTCGGGCAGAGTATATTTACCTCCCGGCCAGGCCTGTGGCAAACACAGCACAAAGAATCGTGAGGAGATGCTCGTCTTTCTCTCCGGCCAGGGCGAACTGATGATTGGCAAGGGAGACTGCTATCGAGTTGGCCGGGGCAGGGTCTCCTATATATCTCCGCACACAGCCCACGACGTTAAAAATACCGGCTCCGAACCACTTGTTTATGTCTATTGTGTTGCCCCCATAGCAGGCGAATAATACGGCTCAAAAAAGTATATACGCTTCTTCAAACAGAGCCTGTTACTCTGCGAAGTACTCGCTACGTAGCACGAGCCGACTGTAAAGGAGCGATAATTGACCTTGATGAGGTCAAAATCGCTGAAAAATAAAAAAATCTTGAAAAAAATCGAAAAACCTTAAAAAATTGCTTGCAAAAGTCAGGGCAGCGATTATAATAAAAATTGTAATAAGAATTCTTTTCTTCTCTAAATCTTGGTTTTGGTGAGATGGCAGATCTTTTATAAGTTTGCAGTAAATTCTCTAAATGAAAAGCTGTCTCACAAAGGCTGGAGTTTCTCGCTCCAGCCTTTTTTTGTTTCTTAAGCACCCCAGGTTTGTTCATAGTTAGTCGAGCCGGCATATCGCTTTTCTTTCCACAGGCATATCCTGCCGGTTACCGAAGATTCATTGGCCAACATTGCTTTGAGTTTAATAAACAACTGCTGTAATTAAAAAAGCTTTAGCTGTCTAAAATGTGCTTTGATAGCTATTTTCCTATCTGGTAAAATATTAAAGCCTGCAAAAAGATAAGCTGGTTATATTTCTACATGTCAACTGCCTTGATTTTGCCTGACTAATAAAGGCAAAATTACATCAAATAAGGCACGCCTGTTAGAAGTCCGCCCTCGGCGGATTTCCGCATCTAATTCGATGACTGAGTAGGGGCGGTTACTACTCTACGAAGTAGCTCGCTACGTAGCACGAGTCGCGAACCCCCCCTTCTAACCGCTACGCTTTTATCGTGTTACAGACCGGTAGCCTCGTACCGGCGCTGATTACCATTTTGGCCAGACCGGCTTTGCGAGCCACTCATCTGCTAAGACAGCGAAGTCCTTGAAGTTAACCGTCTTGGAGTTAGTCGGTTCTTCATCTGATATATTAGCCGGCGACGTCAATGGGACATACAGCTCGTTTTGACCCATGACGCTCATAATCTCAGCCGCCGATAAAGCATAGTTGTAGATGCGCACATCATCAAGAGTCCCGATAAAGAACTTATCCAGGGTATTGCCTGTGGCATCGCGCATATAACCAGGCCGGTCCCTGGACAACATCCGGCGGCGTTCGGTCGGGCGATTGGCCGCCCTGGATGAGAAATCTCAAAGACTACTGAAAATCACCGATTGAACTAAAAAAGAGGGGCCTATGCAGAGCAAATCAGCATAGGCCCCGAATTGCCTTCGCTTGCGTAACCGCACCTGTGCCTGCGTTACCCCCTTTGCTGTCTGCGACAGCAGACAAGGGGGTGCAGGCAGGTACAAGTGACGCGAATTTGATATCAACCGCGCAGTCTTAATTGCCGAATCCCGGCTTAAGGCGCCGGCTCCGGCGGCGGATACAAACGAATATCATCGAAGTACATCGTACCTGAACCACCAGCTTGCGGGTTGTTCTTATTGCCAAGACCAAGGGCAATCGTATTTACATTGGCAAGATTCACGCCCTGGTCTGCAAACGCCTGCAGGTCAATAGTCCATTCCATCCAGGTAGTAATCTGCGCTGCATCAGGATTATCATTAGTAACGATCGCATTGCCGTTGAGAGCAACATACAACGTCTCAGCAGCATTATCCGAATTGCCCCTGAACCAAATCGATAATGTGGTCACACCATTCTCAGTCCAGTCACGCGGATAAGTCAGTGTCTTCTCCACCTCTGAGTACTTGAGGATGCTGTTGTCATAGAATAAAGGCATCGATTGGCTGCCTCCGTGAACGATAGTCTCCTCAGTGTAAGAAGCGGTGCTTTCGTCGCCCACGGCTGCGCCGGTCCCGTTACCGGGATAGGCCGGTTCATTACCGTGCGCGGCATAGCCAAGCCCATCTTTCCACGACCACCATATCTCGTTGTTACCGATGTCGTAGCCCTCAAAATCGTCCACGACAAGGAAGTTGGCCGTCGTAAAGCTCCAGACAGGGCCTTTCCAAGGACTGTCGGCATTTGCGTTATTGACCTCATCAATCCGCCAATAGTAGGTGGCATCCCACAGGAGTTTTCCGGGGTCATAGCTTTCATCCCCTTTGGGACTGGTGCCTTTGTACTCTGGTGAATCTGTACCGGCGTTTTTCACGGCATCTTTATCAGCGCCGAAATAGACCTGATGCGAAGCGGCATAAACTCCCGCCGACCAGGTAAGAACCGGCGTGTGCTTTACATCCACAGCGTCATTAGACGGGTTCAGGCTCAAAACGGCGCCCTGAGT
>JBAQFY010000308.1:0-1720 GCA_049287505.1 Sedimentisphaerales bacterium
GTCAGTTAATAAACATACCCCCTCTCCTTTTTCCTCTCCCCCTTATAGGGGGAGAGGGTAAGGGTGAGGGGATTTCCTCTCGTTGCGTAATCGCTTATTCAAAGTCGAGATTTAACCCCAGATTTTATCCTCTTTATGATCTATCAGTGCATTTCTTCAATTTTATCTGCATCGAGGGTTTCGTCGAGATAATTAATAATCGAGTTATTATCAATATATGAACATACTTTGCGCCTTGCGATACGGCGGATGTTCAACAGATGTCGAACTGAAATATTATCCGTCGTTATGTTCTTGCCGCTTGTGCCGCAAGCAAGCATGAGCGAAGGCTGGAGCTTATTATATGTACCGCCCAATGCACCCTGTGACGCTGGTGTATTAACTAAAATCCGTCCGGCATTCATGACCGAAGCAAAATACTCGATTTTTTCCTCGCGATTCGAAAAAATACTTGCCGTATGCCCCAGGCCACCGTGTTTGTTGATTTGACGACAAAGCTCAATAGCTTGCTCAAAATTATCAGCTACATAAAATGCTAAAATAGGAGCCAGGATTTCCAGCGAGAGTGGAGATTGGATCCCTACTTCCTCAAGCGGTGCGATGAGAATGCTTGTATCAAACGGAACATTTATACCGGCCATTTCTGCGATGACCGGAGCAGGTTGACCGATGACTTCGACCCTCATTACTTTATCAGTTGTATTAAATGCTACTGGCTCAAGGCGTTTGATTTCTTCTTTGGACAGAAAATAGGCTTTCTGCTTTTTGAATTCGCGGATCACCTCATCAACATTGTCCTTGTTCGTAACGATCGCCTGCTCACTGGCGCAAACCGTTCCATAGTCGAATGTTTTGGAAAGAAGTATCTGCTCAACGGCAAATGGCACATCAGCTGATCTTCCGATATAGACCGGCACATTACCTGGTCCAATACCTATTGCCGGATTACCTGATTTATGAGCGGCTTGCACAAGTTCCACCGAGCCAGTAGCCAGGATCAAAGATATCTTCTTGTGTGCCATCAATGTCCTAACTTCATCCCTTGATGAGGTCTTTATCCATTGTATGCAATTCTCCGGCGCACCTGCATCGAGCGCTGCCTCGTAGGCGATACGTGCCGCTTCTACTGAACATTTCTTTGCTGAGCCATGAGGTCGGATGATAATCGGATTTCTCGACTTCATAGCAATCAAGATCTTAAACAGCACTGTGGAGCTCGGGTTAGTTATCGGTGTCACTGCAAAAATAGGTCCTACCGGTTCGGCGACTTCGACTACTTCCTGCTCTTTATCCTCAGCGACGACCCCGACTGTTTTTACATCTTTAATATCCATGTAAACATAAAGCGTGGCCACGACATTCTTAAAAACCTTATCTTCCCACTTGCCCAGTTTGGTTTCTTTGTAGGTAAGCTTGGCAAGGTAAACACGTGCGTTAAAGCCCGCTTTATAAACAGCTTCAGTTATTTTATCAGTCTGTTCTTGATTATACCGCCGGAAAAGTTTCGAAGCTTCACTGGCATTGGAAATGATTTTTTCAATATCGAGTCCCGGGGTATGGTATTCCTTTGTCATAGTTTGTATAAATATAGGGGAATTAGAACAGGTTGTCAATATGGGGTCAAATCTTGACTATTGACAATTACGCTAGAAGAACAAGATCTATCCCGTCAGTTAATAAACATACCCCCTCTCCTTTTTCCTCTCCCCCTTATAGGGGG
>JBAQFY010000309.1:0-5355 GCA_049287505.1 Sedimentisphaerales bacterium
TGCCTATGCAGATGCTATCGTAGTTATGAAGCCGACTTTTTTTGTGATGCATAATTTTGCCTCATTATTCTATCGAAATTCATATTATTTAAACAACGCTTAGCGTCACTCTCAAGCTTGTTTGAGACTGTTACGCGACTTTCGCCTGCTTACATCATATCCATATCGTCGCCATAGCCACCCATACCTGGACCTCCCCGTCCGCCGGGCGGCATTACATCTTTTTCCTTGGGTTTTTCAGTAACGAGGCAATCCGTTGTCAGCAGCAGGCCGGCTATGCTCACGGCGTTTTGCAGAGCAATTCGGACCACCTTTGCCGGGTCGATTATGCCGGCATTGAGCAGGTCTTCGTATTTGTCTGCATTGGCGTTGTAGCCGAAACCGCCTTTGCCTTCCGTCACTTTGTTGACCACGAGATTTGGAGTAGCTCCTGCGTTGTGAGCGATATAGTAGCAGGGCATTGAAAGAGCCTTTACCAATATATCTACACCGGTTTGTTCGTCATCTTTGAGTTCCAGTTTCTTTACTACATCGATACAACGGATTAGAGCTACGCCTCCACCCGGCACGATACCTTCTTCGATGGCTGCTCTTGTGGCGTGCAGGGCGTCTTCGATTCGGGCCTTTCTTTCTTTCATTTCCGCTTCGCTTGCAGCACCGACATTGATTTGAGCCACACCGCCGGTAAGTTTAGCCAGCCGTTCCTGCAGCTTCTCGCGGTCATAGTCACTGGTTGTAATTTCTATTTCGTCTTTTATTTGTTTGATTCTGCCGTTGATGCCTTGCTGGCTGCCTGCTCCTTCAATAATGATTGTATTATCGTTATCGATGGTTACCTTTTTGGCCTGGCCGAGCTGTTTTATGCTGATGTTTTCCATCTCGATGCCTAAGTCTTTGAAGATAGGCTCTGCACCTGTTAGCGCTGCTATGTCCTGCAGCATCGCTTTTCTGCGGTCACCATAACCCGGTGCCTTGACGGCTGCAACATGCAGCACGCCTTTTAGCTTATTGACCACCAGCGTTGCTAATGCCTCGCTCTCAACGTCTTCTGCGATAATCAGCAATTGCTTCTTGGCGTTTGCGACCTTCTCGAGCAGCGGCACGAGCTTGGCTACATTGCTGATTTTTTCTTCGTAAACGAGGATGAACGGTTTTTCTAATTCGCAGACCATTTTCTCGGTGTCGGTTGCGAAATGTGGAGAAAGATAGCCGCGGTCGAATTGCATACCTTCGACGAATTCAACGGTTGTCTCGAAACTTTTGCCCTCTTCAACCGTGATAACACCATCTTTGCCGACTCGCTGAAAGGCTTTAGCCATAATCTTTCCAATTTCTACATCGTTGTTAGCAGATACCGAGGCGATATTGATTATGTCGTCGGCTTCGGTGATATCTATCGGTTTTGCCAGCGAGGCCAGCTTATCTGTTACCACCTTGGCCGCTTGTTGCATGCCGCGGTTCAGGGCCATAGCATCTGCACCGGCTGCGAGGTTTTTGTACGCTTCTTTAAACAGTGCTTCGGTGAGCACCGTGGCGGTTGTTGTGCCGTCACCGGCGATTTTCGAGGTTTTGCTTGCAGCTTCTTTTACTAATTTTGCACCGAGGTTCTCGTTCTTGTCGATAAGGTCGATTTCTTCGGCAACCGTTACACCGTCTTTGGTTACGGTTGGGCCGCCCCAGCTTTTATCAATGACGGCGTTTCGGCCTCTTGGGCCAAGGGTTGGTTTTACGGCTGCAGCGAGTTTTTCCACACCAGCCAACAGGCTGGCTCTTGCAGCGGATTCGAATGCCAATTCTTTAACTGCCATAATTGCTTACCTCCTTAAATGGTATGCCCTATAAAAGATTCAATTGTTAATTTTCGCATAATTTATACCTAACGTGCAAAAGATATACCAGCTTTTATATAGATAGCGGGCTATTTTGACTTGTTTGCGGTAAGTAGCTTATTGACAGGCAATTATGGAATGCAAAAATTGACAATAGGAGCAGTCTTGCAGGATTGAGAAGCCGAAAAGGTGCCAATTTTGGCATTGAAAGGCTGATTAATACGCCAAGTTGACAGGAAACATCGTATTGCGTGTATCGTCAATGGAGATATCCGAGGCCGCTTTTATGTTTTGATGGGTATATTGAGGATTTGGGTATTATATAACGGAAATCACTTGTTGACCCAGCCACGACCGACGAGCATTTACGCTCTCGGCTATACGAGCGCGTCAAGACGTCGCCGTTAGTGGATAATAGCCGCCTTGTGATGCTGTCTTTTCGGTGACTTTGACAACACCACGTTGTAAGAGCAGATTTTTCCGGCTTTTCACTCTTGCTGCCATTCTTTACGTTGTGGCGAATTTGGCGTTTTTTGATAGCTCGGAGAAGGCTCATGCGAAGCTTCAGACTGCTCAGTACTGCTTTCAGGCCATGACTTTGAGGTATCGGAGCTATTATCAGGCCATGGCTGTGATACATCTGGTACCTCAGATGACTGTTTAGATTTCTTGTAAGGCCTAATAACGTTGATAATTTTCTCAAATAGGTTCCACGACATTTTCCAAACTCCTCAAAAAATCGGATTTTTGTTTGCTTTTAGGTCTTGTTGTGTGTGCTAAGGAATATTTTTCACCCTATTTTCGGCTTTTTTTGGCGAAGACTTTATTAAGAAAGCCAAATATTTTCGTGCTAAATACAGGGTAGTGAAATTGGCTTTGATTGGGTTTGTTTTCACTAAGTGTCCAATTGTGTTTATTTTCATAAGCTATTTGTGAAAAGATACTTACATTCATTCGGGTGTATTGGAAATTGGGTTTGTTTTGCATAATAAGTAGTCAAAACTTCGTAGGTTTTTCCGCTGATTTCTGCCTGATGGGCTAATAAAGTAATGTATGACGACTTTTTGTGAGATGATTGCCATCAGGAGTCCCCTACCGAAGTGATTATTGATTATTGTAAGTTTATATTCAATTTAGGTGGGTATTATACCATAAAATAGATTGAATTTCGAGCGAAATCCTGAAAAATGTCCGAGACAAGGCACTAATTGCTGATTTACATCTGGCAATTAGAAGCACTAAGCACAAAATCCGAAGCTCTAAACAAATCCAAAACTCAAATGATAAAAAACAAGCTACACGAGAATAAGTTGCATAGAAAGAAGACGGAGGTCGGAGGACAGAAAACAGAAGATGGAAGGCAGGTTATCAGGTTATCAAAAAATCAGGGTGGAGGTTATCAGGACAGCAGGGGAGCAGGTAAAGGAACAGAAGACAGAGGCCAGAAGATAGAGGGCAGAAGAAAGAGGGAAAAAATGAGGGCTGGCAGCGGCTCACACTGCCAGCCCTTTAGGTAAATTTAATGGTGTGTGGTTATTCCGGGCGTTTTGTTTCATTCTGAGTTGACCTAACGAGCCATCACCTCGATTTTCTATGGCGTCACTGCCCGGTTGTAGATGCGAACGTGAGTTAAACGTAATACCTAATTATCTTAGGTATTACTACTACACCAACAGATGTTTGGACGATTCATTAGCCAGCTAAATTAAAAGCTGTGTGCAAGCTTCTAATTAATACCTAACTATCTTAGGTATTCTTGCTATGCAAACAACTTTTTAGCCGATTGTTCAGTCAGTTGGTGGTTTGCCTATGGTCTTACTGCCCGGTTGTAGATGCGAACATCATCAATCAGGCCGGACCAGTAGGTTCCGGATTTCAAATCCTTGCCGGTGCCAATGTATAGACCACCAACCGAAGCTTTCAGTGTGTACAGAGCTTTAGTATCCTTGGCAACTTCTATACCATCCACATATAGGTACCTGTATAAGCTATCCCAGACGAGGCCGATATGGTGCCAGTGGCCATCTGTGATTATGGATTCTGATACCAGTGGTAGGGGTACATTCCGTCCGAGGGGAGGAAGCATTAGCCCGGTCATAAAGTTTCCGTTCGATGGTTCCGTACCAACCCATGTCTCACCGCTTCCACCAAAACTATCATCTGTCTGAGATATAATTACTTGGCCAGGGGCGCCTCCTTTAATCCAGGTAAATACGCTGAATTCGCCATCCGAAGGGCTGAGGACAAAGTCTGCCTCCACATAATCATCAATACCGTCGAATTCCAGTGCGCCATCTTTTTTACCCTCGGCAGGCCGCCAAACCGGACCACCAAAAAGTAAGCAAGCACTGTCTCCGGCGCTGTCAGAGGCGATGTCGCCTTCTTCCTCATCAAGCTTCCAGTGTGCAACCAATTCAATCGGATAAATTTCCTCAAACAAATGCTCAGCCAGGACGATCAGGTCCTGGACATCAACATAGCCGTCGCCTAAAGGTAGCGGGGCAATATCACAGAGCGTGTTTTCGGTGTGCCAGTTATCAACCATTAAGCACATGTCCGCGGCGTCAACGATTTCATCACCGTTGAAATCAACGATTGGAATAAAATTCACCTGGAATATGTCGTTGGCTCCTAATGTACCCCAGCCGCTGGCGGCATTGAAGTATAAGGTAGAGCCATCGGGCGAGAGTGTTGGGCTATGGAAGTTGCCCGGAGGATTGTTGAAGGGGAGCATCACAGCGGGTCCCCAGTCATCATATATTGATTTGCGCGTCGTTGCCCAAATGCTCTTGGGTCCTATGCTAAAGACGAGTGTTAGGCCGTCGGCAGAGATAGTTGGAGCCCACTCGAGGCCGGAAGTGTTCACATTAGGCCCAAGATTCACCGGTTCTCCCCACGGGTCGTCTATTGTAGTCCGCTTTGTTACCCATATATCGTCTTGACCATATCCCCCCCGGCTGGAGGAAAAGTAAAGGGAAAGACCGTCGGCCGAGATGTCCGGGCTCCAAGCATCATAGCCAATTGGCGGCCCAACCATGATCGGGCTACTCCAGGGAGCATCCTTGGACGCGCGTGTGCACACACGTAGGTTCCAGTCGTCCCAGGACCCGAAATAAAGCTCAAGGCCGTCGCCTGAGATGCTCGGTTCAACCTCGCATGCTGAACTGTTGACGTTTGGACCAAGATTGACAGGCTCTTGCCAGGGACTATTGAGCGTTTCTCGTTCGGCCATGTATACGTCGCCACTACCAAATCCATCAGGCCGACGCCACACTGCAAAGTACAATTGCAACCCATCATGTGAAAAGTCGGAATTCTGTACATCATAAGCATCATTGATCACCGGCCCAACACTGGTAGGTTCGCTCATGATGATGTCTGCTTTCGCACTCCCGCCGCCGAGCATAACAGCGGAAACAAATCCAAATAACATTACTTTAATTTTTGCACAATTTACCCGATTCATAACACACCTTTCCTTTCTGCCTTTATGGGCAAAATAAAATTAAATAAATTTACAGATGTC
>JBAQFY010000310.1:0-2565 GCA_049287505.1 Sedimentisphaerales bacterium
GAATGATTTGACGGGGAGCATATATTAATGAAGTGGTTGGAGGTCATAAAACTGCGGTCAGCGGGAAAGGATTCTCGATTGCTGGAAGAATTGTTGCTGTCGATCGAAAAATTCAATCAAAGTGGGCTGGAAGAAATGAAAACATTCCAACATGCCGCTCTAAAATCAGACTGGAGTATTCACCTCCATTGGGAATCAGAGCGGCCCGAACAAAACGGGAGCAGCCTTGGCCTTCGCCTGGCCCAAGCCTTTAAAGAGTTCGGCCTGGTCGATCATTCCGTATGGATAGAAGAAGAAAAATAGATTTACCTTACTTAATAGTAATCCTTAATGCCCAGAGGGCACCCATAAAGAATGAAAATGTTCTAGGGTTACGGTTACGGCTACGAGGCCCGTTTCGTTTAGCGTCAGAGGGTTGCGTCAAGTTCTTAAGACGAACAACCTAACCGTCAGACGATACGGGCGTCGTTACCGTTTCCGTAAGACGTAGCCTTTATTTTCTAGGCAATGGAAAGGAGGAAGCTATGAACAAGCTATTGAACATGAAAATGATTTATCCCTTTATTGCGATCGTTCTGGCGATTGCGCTCTTCTTGATTTATAAGAATCAAACCAAACAAACAAAAGTATCGGAGTTCGGCAAGTACAAGGGTTATTCCGAAGCGATTTATGACGGCAACCAACGCATTTCCGATTACTTAACACTATCCGATGGAACACGGCTGGCATATGACCTTTTTCTTCCGACAGAGAAGGGAGTCCCGGCCGACAAACCACTGCCCGTCCTCTTCAAGTACACGCCTTATACGCGCACCTTTACCATTTTTGACAAGGATGGCAACAACATTATTGCCGGCCTGTTTAACCTTGGTTGGAAAGAAAGAGCCTATCTTCGGGTCCGCTACTGGCTCGACAAGCGAGGGCACCTAATGGACGCAATCTTTAGAAACAAATATCTCAAAAATATGCTTAAACATGGCTATGCCGTCATCGTGGTCGAAAGGCCGGGGACCGGTGCATCCCTTGGGGTGATGAATGCATCGTTCGAGGTGGGCGCCAAAGAAGTCAACGAAATCCTGGATTGGATCGCAGCCCAGAAATGGTGTGACGGCAACATCGGTATGTACGGCGACTCCTTTCAGGCGATGATCCAGTTTGCCGCTGCGACGACCGGCAATCCACATCTGAAAGCCATCTTTCCCACTTCAAGCGGCTTCGACCTGTACAACGCCGTCACCTATCCGGGAGGCGTCTACAACAAAACGTTCGCTTCCTTTTTCTCCTGGTCCACATCCTTTCTTGAATCAGTGGCGACGCCGGTGGATAGCGACAAGGATGGATCCTTACTCGCCCAGGCCCGCAAAGAGCGCAGTGGCTCGACGCTTGCCAAGCAATCGGAGGTTTGGTTTAGAAAATTTCCCTTTCGCGACAGCACCACCTCTACAGGAATTAAAATCTATGAGGGACCTGCTAATCTCTACCCTCTCCTTGATCGGATCAATCAATCGGGCGTCCCGGTTTACATGACGACCGGCTGGTATGACCTGTTCTCGGGCGCGGGTGACATGTTTCTCTGGTATGCAAACCTGACCGTGCCCAAGCGTCTGATTGTCCGACCCGCGGATCACAGCGAGGTGGAAAAAAACCGATTCGACCTCGACTTTGGCGCTGAAGCACACCGCTGGTTCGATTACTGGCTGAAGGGCATCGACAATGGCATCATGAACGAACGCTCTATTTACTACTATGTTATGGGCGCTTCGAAGAAGGATGCGTGGCGGACGAGTAATCAGTGGCCATTAGTAAACCAGAAGTTAACCCGTTTCTACTTCGGCGAGGGCAAAACCGGCAGCGTTGCTTCCATCAATGACGGTTTTTTGCGCTCAGAAGCACCAGATCACAAGGATGACGCCGATGCCTATACAGTGGACTATTCGACAACAAGCGGCAAATACTCACTGTGGTATGCCGTCAACTGGCCGCGCAATTATCCGAACATGCGGTCTAACGACGAAAAGGCCTTGACTTACACTACCCCACCTCTGGAATCGGACATGGAAGTCACCGGCCATCCTGTCGTGCACCTCTGGCTTGTCACCGACGTCTCAGACCTCGATTTTTTTGTCTACCTCGAAGAGGTGGATGGCAGCCGATCCACCTATATTACGCAGGGCAACCTGCGCGCGTCGCACCGCGCTTTGGGCAAGGCCCCTTTCAACAACCTGGGACTGCCTTACCACCGCCATTACAAAACCGATTTGATTCCGATTCCTGCAGGCGAGCCGGTCGAGCTGGTATTTGACCTCATGCCTACCTCCCACCTGTTCCGAGCAGGCAATCGCATCCGTATCACCGTCACCTGCGCCGATGTCGACAACTTTGAAACGCCAACTCTCGATCCGGCGCCAAAGCTCAAATTGCTGAGAGATATGAATCATCTATCATTTATTCAACTCCCAATGGCTCAATCACGATGAAGTCCAAATTAGCATTCGTCAAGAGATAAGACAGGAGGGAGATCGGAAGAGACTTCACTGCTCGGCAGGTTAGGTCAACCTTAACTTG
>JBAQFY010000311.1:0-17495 GCA_049287505.1 Sedimentisphaerales bacterium
CCCAGCCACGCATTGGATGCGAGCTGTTCAGCGACCGGCCGTAAGGATAACCTGCATAGCGTGCCTGTGGTGAACCCCGCCCGTCGAAGACGGGACGGGGTGAAAATGTCGGATTGTGCCCTTTTAGCGGAGGACCGGCTCACCGATTACAGCCAAAAAACGCTCGTCATCAATGAGTTTATGGCTAAGAACGGTGGCTTTATCCGGGACCCACAGGGCGATTATGACGACTGGATAGAAATTTACAACTACGGGGACAATGCCGTTAATATTGGCGGATTGTATCTGACAGACGACCTGTCCACTCCCGGCGGATGGCGGGTCCCTGATAATAATCCTGCCGCGACAACCATCGGCCCGCAAGGCTGCTTGCTGATTTGGGCTGATGGTGAAACTAACGAAGGGACGCTGCATGCGAGCTTTAAGCTCAGCGCCGACGGCGAGCAGATAGGCCTGTTTGAGGCCGATGGCTTTACCCTTATTGATAGTATTACATTTGGCTCACAGGCCGAAGATGGCTCCACCGGCCGTCTGCCTGACGGCAGCAATAACTGGCAGGTCATTCGCAGCCCCACACCGGGACTGTCCAACAGTGCTAAGCCCATCGAAGTGCTCATCAGCGAGATTATGTACCATCCCTACCATCCCTACCCCGGGGCCGAGAACATAGGCGTCGAGTACATCGAGCTGTTTAACCGAGGTAATAACTCAGTCAACTTAGCCGGCTGGCAATTCAACAATGGTGTGGACTTTCTTTTTCCGGATATAACGCTTGGCGCCGGAGATTACCTTGTCGTAGCGGCGAATTTGAATGCTTTTAGGGCCAAGTATCCCAGCGTTACTAATATCATCGGCGGCTGGAACGGACGGCTGAGCAACGGTGGTGAAACGGTTGAGCTGATTAACAACGTTGGGGTGATGATTGACCGGGTCCGCTATGCCGACGAAGGTGACTGGGCGGTGCGCGAGCTGGGGCCGAGAGATAACAACCACCGCGGATGGCTCTGGTCAAATGAGCACGACGGCGGCGGCAAATCGTTGGAGCTAATCAATCCAATACTGCCCAATGAGTACGGGCAAAACTGGGCTGCCGGCATCTCTAATGAAGGCACACCGGGTAGGGTTAACTCGGTTGCCGCGGATGACGTCGCACCTTTGATTTTGGACGTGTCACATTATCCCATCATCCCGAGGTCTGACGACCCCGTGACAGTAACGGCCCGCATCATAAACGAGCTGATGCCCGGTATCACGGCAACATTGCACTATCGCGTTGACGTCTCGGCATATAGTAAAGAATCATACCCGCACCACGACCCTGATGACTACAACAGTCTGATAATGTTTGACGACGGAGCACATGGTGATGGGCAGGCTAATGATGGTGTATATGGCGTGGAACTGCCCCCCCAGTCAGATGGCACAATCGTCGAGTTTTATCTCGAAGCGAGCGATGCCGGGGCCAAATCTCGAACGTGGCCTGCGCCGAGCATTGTGGATGGCGTGGCAGAGCAGGTAACTAACCTGCTCTACCTCGTGGACGATTCGTTCGAGCCGTACTGGGCGCTGGGCAGCCAGCCGATTTATTACCTCATTATGACCGAGGCCGAGCGGGGAAGGCTGGCGTATATCGGGTCCCACTCATCCGATAGTGGGTCGGATGCCCAGATGAATGGCACATTCATCACTGTTGATGGAGTGGATATGAAAGTGCGATACTTAGTGGGTATTCGCAACCGCGGCAAAGGTACCCGAGCGTCGCCACCCAACAATTATCGAGTCAACATTCCACAGGACCAGCCCTGGAAGGGCGTGACCGCACTGAATATTAACAGCAAGTACGCGTTTTCACAGATAATAGGCAGCGCTCTGTGGCGCATGGCAGGACTGCCGGCAGCAGAGGCCGCCGCCGTGCAGGTAAGAGTGAATGGAGTAAACTTGGCTCTGGACGACCCGGCCCGTATGTACGGTTCATACGTCGCTCTGGAAGTCCTCAACAGCGACTGGGCCGACAACCATTTCCCCGACGACAGCGCCGGCAACCTGTACCGCGGCTCCGACGAGCAAGGACCGGCAGAGCTGGCTTACGGAGGTGATAATCCCAACGCCTACCGCAGGGGGTATTTCAAGGGGACTAATGAGTCCGACGATGACTGGACGGATTTGATTAACCTTACATACGCACTCAACGATGACAGTATTTCTGATGCTGAGTTCATGGAAAAGGTTGGCCGGGTCATTAACATAGAACAGTGGATGCGATGCCTCGCTGTTGATTCGCTGGCCGGCAATATCGAGGGTGGATTCTCTACCGGCAGGGGCGACGATTACGCGATGTACCGGGGTGTTGAGGACCCACGGTTCTGGCTTGTCCCGCACGACCTGGATACTATACTGGGTCATCGCAGCGCCGACCTTGGCCGCAGCATCTTCACCTACTATGAGCAGGTAGAAGGATTGAACCGGCTGCTCAACCACCCAGAGATTGTGAGAATCTACTATAACCAGTTTCTGGACTTGATAAATACGGTCTTTGCGCCGGAGAAATTCAATCCGTTGATAGACCATGTATTGGGTGACTGGGTCCCGCAATCGAAGATAAACCAAATGAAACAGTTCGTCGTGGACCGCATTAGCTATGTTCTGGACCAGATTCCACAGGGCCGACTGACGGTCAGCAGCAATCTTCCACTCATTGGCGGCTATCATTACCGTAGGACCGGCAGTACTTTCGTGTTGTCGGGCACAGCCAACGCAGTTACGACTCGCTCTGTGCTGGTGAATGGCCAGTTCGCCGAATGGTCGCAGAAAGACGGAACCTGGTTGTTTAGCGGCCAGGGCAGTAAGAGTGAACCGCTCGTGATGCGCGGCTCGGTCTGGAAATACCTCGACGACGGTTCCGACCAGGGAATATCTGCTGCCGGAACAAGCTGGTTTGGCCATCCAAATTACAACGACTCATCTTGGCTCGAAGGGCCGGCCGAGCTGGGCTACGGAGACGCAGGAAATAACCGACCCGAAGTAACCCAGGTCAACAGTGGACCTTCCGATAACCGATTTATCACTACATACTTCCGGCATTACTTTAACGTGGACAATGCATCACGGTATTCGAGCCTGCACCTGGCATTGATGCGCGACGATGGGGCGGTGGTTTACCTCAACGGAGTGGAAGTTGCACGCAGCAACATGCCTGAGGGCCGGATTAACTACCTCACGGCTGCCAGCAGCAACATCGCTGGTGATGTTGAATGTACCTTCTTCGACTTCGCCGTGGATGCAAACCTGCTCAATGACGGCCTTAATGTTCTGGCCGTCGAGGTACACCAGAATTCCGGAGCGAGCGCAGACATTAGTTTTGACCTGGAGCTTGAAGGTATCCTGTTTCCTCATGGTGTAGGTTCGCTACTGCCGGGTATAAATCGCATTGTTGTGCAGACATTCGACGGCCAAAACGGCACCGGCAATGAGCTCGAACGTGAGCACATCGACATCTGGTACGACGCCGGTATGACTAACGATTACCCGAAAAACAATGGCGGTGGAATCCCAGCCCTTGTATCGGATTTGAGCACTAAGCTCCTGGCTCGCGACAGCTATCTGCCGGGCATTGGAGTTCTGGTTCGGGTCGAGGTCGTGCGACGCGACGGCAATGTTGAACGCGAGCTGTGGGATGCGGTGGCGACACTTTCAGTGGACAAACAGGGCGTCAACCTCTCCACAAACCGGATTGTGCTGCGCAATGGTTTCGGAAGCGCGCTGGTAACATTTATAGGCAGCGGCGACTTCATTCTGACGGCCAATGTCAACGGCATGGAGGACAGCCGTTTATTGACCGACCTGAGCGGCGAGCCAATCACGAGCATCTCCGGCACACTTGCAGGTAACTCCACCATCTGGAATGGCATTATCCATATAACCGACGACCTGCTGGTCCCCAGTGGCCACACGCTGACCATCCAGCCGGGAACACTCGTCCTGCTGGACGGCGTAAGCTCAGGCTCAACGGGAACGGACATTGACGTGAAGGGCACTATCAAGTCTCTTGGCACTGTCTCGGCGCCGGTAACATTTACAGTATCGAACCCGGCCAGGGCCTGGGGCGAAATCCACCACGACTACTCGGCGCCGTCGATATATCAGTACACGAACATCACTCGTGGCGGAAACTTACCCGGCGGTGGACATACCGGCTCCGGCCCGGTTATCCGGCCTGTGGGTTCTAATATCACTTTCGACTATGTCTCTATCACCGACAACGTCGGCAAGGTCATGCAATCATCCTCCGGCTCTGACCTGACGTTCCGCAACTGTCAATTGGCCAGGTCGGTGATGGGACCTGAGATTAGCAACACCGCTTTATTGTTTGAGGACAACTGGATTACTGAAATGCTCGGGCCGGACGACAACGATGGTATTTATATCCACAACCAGAGTGCCGGGCAGAATGTAACGCTTCGCCGTGGTGTTATTGCCGATACGGACGACGATGGACTGGATACATTGGGTTCGACGGTCTTGGTCGAGGATTATATCTTTCGCGACTGCCTCGACAAGGGCGTCAGCGTCTTTGACGGTGAGGTAACACTTGACTACGTGCTGATTGTGAGCAACGGCATCGGTATCTCGGCCAAGGCCAATAGCCACAGCAGCGCTCAGGTTTTTCTCAACCACGCCACGCTCGTTTGCCGCGATGTTGGTATTCAATCCTTCAATAAGTACAATCCCACCGACCCATTGATTGAATATTTTGTAATCAACTCCATCATCCTTGCCGCTGACCCGGTGCAGACCGATTACGACCCTGCGGATATCCATATTGATTACTCTGATGTCGGCCGGTTTTGGCCCGGCACCAATAACATCAACCGCGACCCGCTGTTCGTTGATTCGGTGAATAATAACTACCACCTTTTGGAAAATTCCCCCTGCATCAATGCAGGTAACGACGATGGCCTCGCCGGCGTTCAGGGATACTACCAATACGGTCAGGCCGATTACTCCAAGGGTGTTTTGACGGAGAACACCACCTGGACACCGCAGGAGGGTCCTTACCGCATTATAGGTGAGCTGACCGTGCCGTTCGGTATCGACCTTACCATTATGCCGGGCACTACAGTCTTCTTCGACCCGGAAGCGAAAATCGTTATTAAGGGTCGGCTTATCGCCGAGGGCACCGAATATGAGCTGATTCGCTTCACACGCCCACCCGGCGGAGCTGACACATGGAATGGCATTCAATTCGTCAACACGATGCGCGACAATCGCATTATATACGCGGTAATTGAGTATGGTCGAACCGATAGCGGAATGGTCGGCCTTGAAAACTCCAGCCTTTTGCTCGACCACGTTACATTAGACAACACCGACCTGCGTCGTATCAGCACGATTAATTCATCGCTGATTGTGTCCAACTGCGTATTCACTGATATCTTCGGTCCGGATGAGCCGCCGACCACCGACAACCGCAGCGAGCATATCTGGGGTAGCGGTATCCCTGAAGACGGTTACTTCATTATCGAAAACAATGTATTCGGAACTACTAAGGGACACAATGACGCGATTGACTTTAACGGCCCATCGCGTCCGAAGCCCATCACACAAATCCTCGACAACGTCTTCTTGGGTGGTGGCGATGACGCCCTCGACCTCGAGGCCGATGCACATATCGAGGGCAACGTCTTTAAGCACTACCATAAAGACGTTTATAACACCAGCACCGGCGAGGCGAATGTAATCTCCGCAGGCAGCGGAAAAGACTATTGTTTGGTCCGCAATCTCTTTTATGATATCGACCATGTGGCGTTTATTAAGGAAGACTCATTTGTAACTTTCGAGAACAACACGGTCGTTGACCCCGTCCCGTCTTCGACGGGCGGGGTTGATGCGGGCAAGGCGGTCTTTTATTTCGACCTGGCCGGCCAGGCCAGTCCAGGTCGTGGGGCGTATGTGGATGGCAGCATCTTCTGGAATACAGACCTCATTTTTGGCCAAGTAACTGCCTCCACAGATATTACCGTCAATCGCTCGATTATTCCCGTCGAGTGGCACTACCTCGGCCAGGGCAATATCGACGCCGACCCTATCTTTGTTGATACTAAAACCGACTTCCATCTAAGTCCCGGCTCGCCGGCGATTTGTGCCGGGCCTTACGGTCTCGATATGGGGGCTTATGTGCCCGGCGGTGCTGCCATCTATGGCGAGCCTGACGAGGTAACACACTGCACCAATGCTGCACTCTTCGTTGGGGGGCCGGGCATTACGCATTACAAGTATTCCGTCAACCCCCGCTTGTTGCTGGCGGGGGTCAACGGCGGCCTGTGGAGTCAGGAGCGGTCGGTGGATGTGCCTGTCGAACTGACAAACCTGCTTAACGGACAGTCTTATACCGTTTATGCAATAGGCAGGAATTCCGCCGGCTTTTGGCAAAGCGATGCAAATCCGAGCGTCTCACGTACCTGGACCATCAGTGTCTCTCATCGACGGCTGGTTATCAATGAAGTGCTGGCAATCAATATTTCGGCCATTGAACACCAGGGGACATTCCCTGACCTGATAGAGCTGTACTACGATGGGCCTGCCTCACTTAATTTATCCGGTATGAGCATAACCGACAATCCGGACAGTCCGACGAAGTTCGTATTTCCTGCCGGGACCACAATTAGCCCCGGCGAGTACCTGGTTCTTTGCGCCGATTCCGAAACAGCTACATCAGGAATTCATCTGGGCTTCGCTCTTGACGGCAACGGGGAGGGCGTTTACCTTTACGACGAAAACGGTATGCTGCTCGATTCGGTCGAGTTCGGCCTCCAATTGCCGGATTTGTCCATTGGTCGAATTGGCTATAATGGTCAAACTTCGTCGAGTTCAGCCGAGCCGTGGCGTCTTACTATCCCTACCTTTGGCCGAGCCAACATCCCTCAACCACTTGGCAATCCAAAGACACTGAAGATAAACGAGTGGTTCGCCAACGGCGAGGTTCTGTTCGAGGACGACTTCATCGAGCTGTTTAACCCGCACGTTTTTCCTGTGGATTTGAGCGGTTTGTACCTGACCGACAACCCCGTAACGCAGCCCGACAAGCATCAGCTCGGCCCGCTGAGCTTTATAGCCGGTGAGGGCTTCGCTGTAATCACCGCTGACGACCGGAATCAGCCCGGCCACGTCGATTTCAGACTCTCAGCCGATGGGGAAATACTTGCCCTGTTCGATGCCGAGCTCAATGAGATTGACAAGGTGCTTTATGGACCGCAGACAACAGATACATCACAGGGTCGTGCGCCCGATGGATTAGAGAAATTCGAGTTTTTCGAGCTGCCGACCCCCGGCGTAGCTAATCCATTAGGTGGAGCTGTTACCATGACCAACGTCATCGCCATTGATGACGTCTGGGCCTATGAGCAATCGGATACGGCACTATCTGTAACACAGAGATGGAGTGGGCCTGCCTATATTGATTCATCCTGGCCGACCGGAAAAGCACTGTTGTATGTTGAGAATTCCGATTTGCCGGCACCCAAGAACACGCCGCTTACGCTTGGCGCTATGACATACTACTTCAGAAAGCACTTCACCCTCGCTGCCGACCCGGACGATATAACAGAGTTTGTGCTTTCCACAGTGATTGACGATGGCGCGGTGGTCTATATCAACGGCATTGAGGTGCTGCGTCTTGGCATGCCGGACGGCACTATCCAGCACACCACCATAGCCAACCGCAGCGTAGGCAACGCAGACTACGAAGGCCCGTTTGCAATCTCAACAAAGCCTCTGCTTGCCGGTGATAATGTCATCGCAGTTGAGGTGCACCAAACGAACACCACCAGCAGCGATATTGTCTTCGGGCTGCAGCTCGATGCCGTCGTTGCAAACTCGGATGAGTCCTTTACTGATGCGCTTGCGCTGCTGGATGGTCTGCGCATCACCGAGCTGATGTACCACGCTGTTGGCGGCAGCAGCTTCGATTTCATTGAGCTGAAGAACATCAGTCAAACTACTCTGAACCTGACGGGTGTGCGCTTGACCGGAGGGATTGATTTTACCTTCCCGCAGATGTTCCTTGACCGGGGCCAGTACGTTGTGGTCGTCGGTAATTTGACAGCCTTTCGGTCAATCTACGGCACAAGCACAAATATCGCAGGCGAGTATTCCGGCAACCTCAGTAACAGCGGCGAAAATATCATCCTCAAGCTTCCTTGGCCTCTCGAAGCAGCGATATTACGGTTTGAGTACAGCGGCAGATGGTATCCGACAACTGACGGCGGCGGCAGCTCGTTGCTCATTTCTGACCCGGCCGCTCACCCGGCCGCCTGGAATCAACCAGCGAGCTGGCGGCCGGCCGCTCCCACCCCCGGCTGGTAATACGCAGTATCCCTTTCGGGACAACACTATGTACCCCCGCACCAATTGCCTGCGGGAGGTGAATTTTTGTCTCCCGCTGGATTTATCGAACAAGGAATATCGAATTTTGAAGTTTGCTATTCAAAATTCTAATATCTAAATCCTAAATCCTAAACAATATCGAAGCCTGTCCCCGCCGATAGGCGTCCTGTGGAGAGCGAAGCCGAGGGATTCAGATTTTCAAATGTTCAAAACCAATTGTTTCTGTCATTTGAATTTAGATATTTGAATTTGTTTAGGATTTAGAGTTTAGTGCTTAGTGCTTTTCTTTGTTTCAAACTTTAGGCACTTTACACTTTAGGCACTTTACACTTTAGGCCCTTTACATTTTAGGCACTTTTAACTTTGGGGCTCACTTGTCTTTTAACCGATATTCGTAGAGGTTGTATCCAGCTTCACGGCAGGCCTGGACTATCTCAGGATAGGGTTTGTCGCAGATATCAATAAAGCCAATCTGATAGTTTTCGCCGTCGCCCCGGCCGGTCGTGGCCTGGTCCTTATACTGGAACCAGTGCGTACCAACGATATACGGATTCTGCAGAGCCCCTTGGACGTAACTCTTGTACTTGTCGGCACGGTCCTGCTGATTAGCAGTTTTCCTCAGCCCCGTATGGAACATGCCGCGGTCGAGCGCACCAAAATGGAACTCACCTATGATTATCGGCTTGTCAATATCATCCGGCAGGCGCTGCTCCCTGACGCTGTAGCTGTAACGATTGTAACTAACGATATCACAGAACTTCGTTGCCGCCCGTGCCGCCCTGTCGTTCACCCAGGCAAATCGGCAGCCCATATAGAGCTGGTTCGGGGCCGCTTTTTTTAGCTCCTCGCGGATGGTACTGAAATAAGTCTCGGCGGTCCTTGTATAGAAAGCTGTCAGGTCAGCCCAGGCTTTCTTTTTGTCCGGAGCCTGCTGGCTTTGCAGAAGGGCATCCCATGTTGTGTGCTCGGTCTCCCAGACGGCGTTGAGCTTGTCGATAGTCCCGTACTTCGCCTTGAGGTCCTCGACAAAAACCTTCTTGGCCGGCTGGTCGGCAGGTGAAGTCAGGGCGGCTGCCGCCAGCGACACTTCGTCCCCCCAGGCTATTTCATTATGGACGAAATATCCGATACACCACGGGTCATTTACGGCCCTGCCCTTTTCCTTTGCCAGCCGCTCACGAAGCCTCGTACGGAAGCTTGGGTCAAACACATCGTAGAATTTGCCCCAATAGCCCTCTGAGCCTTCCAGACTTCTTGAACTGTAGCTGATTGTACAGACGTAGGGCGTCTTGCGCATTAGATATATGTCGCTGTCCGACCAGTTGGCAATTGTATTTATTCCCCAGCTTTTGAGCCGGCGATGGGTGATTTCGGCAAAGGCCTTTTCCCAATCCTGTCCGTACTTTTGCAAAAAGTTGGCCTGACTGAAATCGTAGGTCTTATATGGCGAATGGTCTTTGTAATACCCGTGCGGTGCCCAGCTTCCGCTGCCATAAAACTTCGCAAATGGTGAACCCCGCCCCTGCGGCAGGGGCGCGGGTGAATCGGCTTCAGGCAGGTCGCGATAATAATGTTCACGGTCGGTAATCGGCGTAGCGTTTGCGCTGCGGACGCAGTCAATACCGTGCGACCAGAACAGTCGGCCTTGTGGGTCCACCAGCCACCACTTTCCCTCGTACTTTTGCACACGGAAAAAGCCGGTGGCGTCGAGCTTTGGTCCGGCGAGCCAGCCGCCGTATTTATTTCGGTCGGTCGGACCGGGATGAGCGGCAATGTTCTTGTCTTCTGCTTTACCCTGTTCAATCATCTCTTTTAGAGAGTGCGTTTTGCCGGGCCAATCCTTGTGGATATACTGGCCAAATTCATCAATAAATGGAAAGAAAGTTTTTACATCCAGTGTCTCGACGCTGCCGCCGGCACGGATATTTCTGACCTCAAACTCGTGGTCGGTACCGGGCTTGCTAACATATATAAGCAGCTGGGTGATATTCGAGGCATCGACGTTGCCGGAGTGGACCGGCGCCCCCCGCATACCAATCAGCTCGACCGGCTCGGAAAGCCGCCAGGGGGTGGGAAACAGTCGTACCTCAAGCGTTCCGGCTGTCTTAGGATTTAGAGCGATACTATCAGTTACGCAGTTCTTGCTGCCGTCGGCGCCGGGGTTGTCCACACGGCAGGAAACCGTAAGCGGTTTTGTTCCGAGGTTCTTAACGTCGATAGAGACATACTCGTATTTAGACAGGTCCCATGTGCTCATCGGCGCTTTTAATGTAATGCCTGGCCATGGTTCTTTATGACCGGTTTCAATACGCAGCGTCCCACTTTCGGACAGGGTAGCCTTTGCATCGCTTGTTATAACCGAGCCGACGTCAAAATCCCCGGCAAAATCAAAAAGAACAAGTCCGCTGGAGGCGGTTCCCTGCTCCGCAGCGGACAGTGGAACTGTCCCGGTAATAAACAAGCCGGAAACGATCCCGATAAACGACATCGGGATGAGGGACCCCGCAAGGCGGGAACCCAAACCAACAAAAAAGCTTTTCTTATTCATTATGTTCTCCTTTTAATCGAGAAGTTCGAATATAAACATTAAATATGGATTACTCCCGTTACGGATTCTGTGTCAGAAGATACCACATAGTCTCATATTGTGGCGACAGAACAATATAGTTCCTTTCATCCCGTCCCGTCTTTGACGGGCGGGATTCATTCTCAGAGCGAATAGGCACATCGGCTTTGGCTAATCCATCCGGGCCAAGTGCCTGACACAGCCAATTTCCTCCTGGTATCTCTATTGTTCCTTCCACCGCTTCAATCTGCACAGGCCCGTGACCCCATTCACGTCCTACCGTACGCCTGTCCTGGGAGAACTTCATCCCCACATTCTCACACCGTCCACAAGCGGTGATAAGTATTTTTCTACTATTCGGCCAGGGTACACCATCGAGAGGGGTGGCTGTAATTACCGCATAGGCAGGGTCATCGATTTGGCATCGTTCGAACCGAGTTGTGTCTCCCGCCAGAACACCTGCGCCGGCCTGGGCAATATACAATCCCTTACCATCTTCGACCGACCATATCAATTTTGTAAAAGACTGCTCTGTCTGCTCTACGTCGAGTGAAGGTCGAAGATTTACATACAACTGGTTACTCAGAACTTTCTGGCCCCCTTTTCTGTCTTCGACAGAAGACAAGGGGGCACCACAGGCAGCAGAAACAACGTCTAACATGTCACGGTCGTAGTTAAGATGTAGTTGCGCCAACTGATGCACTACGTCTGATGACTGACTCAGAACCGCAATCAGATGCCCTTTGAGTGGTATAACCACCGCCTCACGGAAAATAGCCGCCCCTGCCCGCATAAAACCCCACTTGGCAGGGTTGGTGTCAATATCAAAGTAGCTGTTTAAATTTTCCCTTTCCCAATTATCAGAGCTGTGGGAATAGGTGTATAGCCAGACGCCGTCCCAGTCCTGGGCAGCAGAGAATGAGGCTATCATAGGGACACATTCCGCTTGGGAATCGAGAGGAGCGGGATGATTATATTCGCTGACGGTGAAAGGTTTGCCGAGGAGACGTTTGGCAGCTAATTGAAACAGCGTCGCCTCAGCAGGGTAATCGGTCATTGGTTTTTGTTCTACAATCCAATTATTGCTGTCCCACGGTCTTCCCGGAAAGCGTGGATGCTGCCAGTATGCGTGAGTATCTATAAAATCCATATCGCTTTGCGCATACAGCCCCAGCGGTCCAAAAACAATCGTGCCGGTAACAAGCGCTTTGCAGCCCAGGTCTTTTTTAATGAAGTTTCGCATTTGGTCAAAATAGGCCTTTTCCGTTTCAGCTAAGAATTGCATCCGGTCGAGGGTGCGGGCGGGGCTTTCATTGTCGGCAAAAACAGCAACACTGTCGGACTGAATAGATTCGCCCTCCTGCAGACTTACCCGACCGCCGGGACGAAACTCAACATTGGCAAGGTAAATCGGGACCTTGCTGCCGCCGAAACTAAAGCTCAAACGGGCATTGTCATCATCGGACCTGGCAACAAAACCAAATCGAAACGTCTCCCACTTTTGGCTTAATTCCACTCCTCGTGACAGGCCAAGATTGCTCCAGGGACTGTTTGCCTGACTGACACTGCAGCTTATCTTCCTCGGCTCATCGGCGGCAGCTTCAAACACAATCGTGTAATATTGCCCGGTCTTAACAGGAATATCTCTCTGGTTGAACTGAAGGTGCCATTCGGTATCATCGGCCTTATCAATCTCAATACACAGCGCATCTCGGGACTGGTAGCGTCGGCGGGACATCGAAGCTTTGCACCCTGAATGCTGCTCAAGATTCCAATTTTTAGGGAGACTTGTGTCTGATACAGTCATGAGAAAGTTACTGTTGCTCAGGAAGTTCCCTCCGAGCTGCTCGGCGCCCTCGGCCCAGGCCCTGCGCAACTTCTGGTCCGAACCATATTTTTCTTTAAGCCAGGCGTTGAATTTTTTTTGCAGAATATCTGCATAGTATGGGGGAAGCGTCCGCAACGTGTCCTCGCTGCCCCACATAAAGAAGCTGTTTTCATTCGTAATTTCGACTATAGCCACAGCAGGGTCATCGGCGTAACGAACTTTGCGATACGGGTTGATGTGAGTCAGCAGTTGGCGGGCATATAGTTTCTGAGCATCGATTAGCGCAGGTGTAAAGATATTAGAGATTTTATCGTATTGACGGTTGGCCCTGGGTAGGCCTAAATATTCACTATGCGCTCGGCCAACGTGGAGGTTGATATTAACACAAATCCCATAGCGAGCCAGTTGGTCGATAAAATAATCGAGCCTATCAAGCGCTTCCGGGGTGATGGTTTTGCCGTCTTTGGCATTCCACAGTCCGCGGGGCCATCGAGCGGTGTCCATGTGGTGACATCGGACGGTGTTGACGCCTGCCGCAGCCAGGCGGGCAGCAACGAACGGGGCGTCCTCGTGCCTGGGCAGATTCGCCCCAAACGACAGGTTGACACCCCAAAGGCGGATACGCTCTCCGTTGCGATAGAAATGCCCATCGGATGCCTGCAAGCGGTTGCTGTCGGTTTTGATAGGCTCAAAAGAGGTAACCGCAATTAGCGAGTCGGGATTCGGCTTTGCAGGAATTACAAAAGGAACAAAGTCTCCTGCCACCGACATCCTGCAAACAAGAGCACAGGTCATAAGTACAGAAAACAAAAATTGTTTCGTGCGCTTCGCTCTTATGTTCTTGCTTACCTTGCTATAACGTTCTTGGTATAACATAGACGCCTCCTATTTATATATAGTGCGCCGGATTTAGCGTATAGTTATTTTTTCTATCCGTTTTCTTTAGCGAAGCTCATAAGAGATGATATAGTTTGCGCTCGGCGCTATCAACAGAAAAACAAAACTAATTGCCCGTTGTTGTTTCGCCCTGCACCAATTGAGCCTTAGCGGGAGCTATCCATATCGAATGCAGATGGCGTTCTTTTTCCACAGGAAAATTGGTGCGGAGCAGCGGGGGTTGTACCCCGCCCCTGCGGCAGGGGCGGGGTGTATCATATTATTCATTACAGAATTTATAACGGAGCTTGCATAAAGGGCGGTTAGACAATATGATTGGGGCACTAATGTCAAACAATAAATATCAAATATGGAGTTTTCAATGGCACATAAATTCATCAACCAGATCGAAGCGGGAGAGGCAATCGACGATATTTATATCGTGAGAGACCCGATTTTGCGGAGCACAACACGGGGCGATTTGTACATGGCGATGTTCCTCTCGGACCGTAGCGGACAATTGAATGGACGGATGTGGCAGGCAACTGAAACGATTTATAAGGCGCTGCCAAAACCCGGCTTTGTCCACATACAGGGCAGAAGCGAGCTTTACCAGAGCAACTTGCAAATCATCATAAATAACATCAGCCTCGTGGATGCAAGCAAGGTCCAAATAGATGATTTTCTTGCGCGAACGGACAAAGACACAAAGCAGATGTTCGAGGATGTAAAAAAGATAGTGGGCCGAATAAAAAATCCACAGCTCAAGACGCTGGTCGGGGCGTTCCTGGATGATGCTGAGCTGATGGAGAAATTCTGCGACGTGCCCGGTGGGATGAAGCTCCACCATAGTTATATCGGCGGACTGCTCGAGCACACACACAATATGCTGCGTGTAGCTGTTGCGTTATTACCGTTGTATCCGGAAGTGCAGACCGACCTGGTTTTGGCAGGGATATTTCTTCATGATATCGGCAAGACCGAAGAGCTTTCGTATGATATGGCATTTTCATACACTGATACGGGCCAGCTAATCGGGCATATCGTCAAAAGTATTCTTATGGTAAATCAAAAGGCCGATGCACTAAGGACAAAGGGAATTCAAATTGAACAAACGGTCCTGGATGCTCTCTTGCATATTATCCTCTCACATCACGGCGAATATGAATTCGGCTCTCCAAAGCTGCCGGCGACGGCCGAGGCCTTTATGGTCTATTATATTGACGACCTGGACGCAAAGATAAGCCAGGTAACAACGGCGATTGACAGTGAGCTGAGCGATTCAAACTGGACCGCCTGGAAAAGCGCTTTGCAGACGCGGCTTTATAGGAAACGGATAGAATAATGGACATTGATTCAGTTCGAGCAAAAAAAACAGCCCGGCCGAGCTCCCCCGCAAAAGTCAGTTCAGCCGGGGTGACTTATAGTTTTATTATCGCGACGGTGATGTTCACCCCGTCCCGTCTTTGCCGAAAGGCATCCTGTGGACGACGGGCGGGGTTCACCCGCGCTCCTGCCGCAGGGGCGGGGTTCACCACATCTGAAGGTAATATGTATTATCCTATGATGATTTGGCAATATTTATATCCGCGCTGTGACAACTGTATGTCACAGCTTCTGAAGAAATTTAAAATTGAGTGGGCTTAATTAGTTACTGTTGCGGTAGCAGTATTTGTCATTCCCGCGGAAGCGGGAATCCAGTTTTTTCGCTCTGGACACCTGCTTTCGCAGGGGTGACATTGTAGGTTTTTGTTTTCCGCAACAAATACTAATTAGTATTACAGCGCTGTTTAGATTTGTTTGGTATTGATAACATTTTGTTGTATAAAACGTTATGTCAATTATATTAAATCCGAAATTCGAATATCGAAGCACTCCGCAGGACACCTGACGGTGGAAACAAATCCAAAATTCAAATGTTCGAATTTTCAAAACTTACTGTTTTGGTCATTTGAATTTTTGTCATTAGATATTGTTTCGAATTTCGAGTTTCGTGCTTTTCTTTGTTTCAAGCTTCGTGCTTAGGATTTTAGGGCCGGAACCTTTTTTTGATGTTAAGTGGCGCTGTAGGATTAGATGTTCTGAGTATGGTCCCGCTCCAGGACGATTCCGGAAAATCGCCAGATTTTCTCGAACTGCTCATGGGACATTAGCTTCGTACCGGCAACAGGGTCAGCCACAGTGACTGTGTGGTCCGAGACTTCCAGGACAGCCAGACAGTGGTCCAGGAGGAATGTGTCCCTTACCATAGCTAACGTAACGCCGGCATTCCTGAGCTGCTCGATTGAATCGAAGCGACGGTACTGACATTTTAGGCCGAAGAGACCATAGCGTCTCTGAAGGGCTGAGGAAAGGCACATTGGGAGTGTCCCTGCGACCGGACTGGTGTGAGAAAGTACAGCTATTTCTCCCTCTTCGGCTGATAAGCCCAATCTTCCAAGAGCTGTTACCGCCGCGGCAGGACCGCACGTATAATCTGTAGTCTGAAAGCAGATACCGTTGGAATCAAGCCTTGTTTTAATATTCGACAGATGGTCCTTAATCAAAGCTGGAACAAGAAAAGGCAAAACTGAGAACCAGGTTACGACCACGACCATCAGGATGCAAACCAGCAGTTTCTCAAATTTGTGAGGCAGACGTGACAGCAGAACAGTGAGGCCCATTGTAACAGCTAAAGATAAAATGACGAACTTGACCCGGCCGGCGGCAAACCAGCAAAAAGGCCGGACAAAGTATAACGCATCATTGCACCTGACCAGGACGAGCAGCCCGATTGCCGCAAGTGACAGAAAATAGCCTAACAGCCAATGGGGTTTTCGAAGACCTGAAAAGACCCCGCCAAGAAAAACACCCAGCACAGCCACCAGAACAACACCTGCGGTTTCAAGCCATGGATTCATCTACACCACCTTCCTCAAAGCTTGTACACTTTGGGTTCCCGCCTTGCGGGGTCCCTCAGAAGTATTTTATCAAATCAAGACGCCCAAATCAAGCAAATTATCCCGGCAGCCGGTGCCGGGTTTGAAATTGGGTTTGATTGGGTTTGAATTGGGTTTGTTTTGACCAAGTGTCCAATTGTGTTTATTTTTATAAACCGTTGTATTATATGGACTTACGTTTATTTGCAATCCGCCTACGGCGGACAAGATTGGGTTTGTTTTGCATAAAAAGAGCTGATTTGTAGAGGGTCCTCGACAGATGTAGAGGACGGAGAACAGTTGACAGATGACAGACGACAGAGGACAGACGACAGAAGACAGATGAAAGAGGACAGAAGACAGATGAAAGAGGACAGAATACAGACAATTGATTATAAGTTTCTGTTGCATAAAGAGTTATCTGGTAGTTTAAAATCCGAAATACTAAATGCGAAATTCGAAACAAATCCAAATTACACAAATTAAAATGTTCAAAACCGTGTCTGTCTTGACAGATAATGCTTATTGGCGTGTATCTGCTGATACGGAAACGTGCGGTTCTCCGCTATATCTACCGCTTAGGGGCGGTTTATGTTCCGTCCAAGGAGGGCCGGATCTTCTTTCCGTCTAAAGACGGATATTCGATATTTATTTGCTAACGATTGCCTGTTGTAATGCAACTAAGCATCGTTGTTTGCTATATCGCAAACATGCGGGTATTTTAACGTATATTCAAACAATGTCAACAAAAAAACGAATAAAAAAGCACTTTTTTTAAACAGAGCCACCCCAGACAGAAAGTCAAGTGAGCTAACATCGAGGGTAAACTCCGGGCACAGAGGACTAAGAGAATTTTTTAGACAGGATTGACACTGTTTTTTTAGACACGGATTTCTTGGCGCGGCCGAGGGCTTCGCCCATCGGC
>JBAQFY010000312.1:0-24641 GCA_049287505.1 Sedimentisphaerales bacterium
TGCTGGTCAATCAGAGCTAACTTTCGCTGGATGTCGTCCATAGAGGAACAGACTAAAGACTCAAGACCAAAGACTCAAGGTTAATTTTGACCAAACTCAAGGAACAATAGCCAAGTTATAAATCCGCCACAAACTTAACACTATTCACTTTCCTTAATAGGAAAAATGGTCCAGGGCTCGGCAGGTAAATCTTTTAAGTATCCCCGGAGCCAGTCATATTGAGTGTGTCTTTCTAAAAACTCCCCGGCATTAAAACCGATGTCGCAGGAGCTTCCCCATTTTGCCCAAAACCGCAAATTCTTCGCTAAATTAGAATCAACAACTTTTCCGTCAGTGGCTCCTCCCGGATAGTAAGCGCCCCTGCTTCCCGGAATACTTCCATCATCTAATTCGTGGTGACCGCATATCGTTCTGGAGCTCGGATTTTCTTTTCCTAAATACATATCATAATGGTCAGCAAGCATTCGCTTGGCAACTTCAATATCAATTTTCCCATGATGTTCTATCATAAGCTGTTTCCAGCGCTCACGGCGTGCCACAGAACGGTCTCTTATATCATCGTAGGTAGCTTTGGTTTCCTCTCTTAAGATTTCGATATTATCTGCGACATTTGAACCTGAAATATAACCGGCAGTCTTTTTCTCTAAATTGTAATGCTCTAAACCAAGCTCAAGACGGGCAATTTCATTGGTCTTAATATCTCCTAATAGCCAGGAATTAGCATAAGCGCCATTGTTGTCTTCCATCATTATCTGGGCCCATTCATCAATGTTGTCTGCATATTGCATTGCTCGCCTGGCCCTTTCAAAAACAGGGGTTCCCTTTCGATTGAACCCCCTAAAACCTCCAATAGTAGTTTCGGTACCTACTAAACCAGCTCCTGTGATGAAAAAATCTGTACCACTATATATTAAAGGACCCCAGGATTGCATGAGGATTCGATGGCCGTTGTCGGGAACAATGTCTAAGATAATATTACAAAATCTACCGATAGAATAAGAGATCCATGAATTATGCGCCATGACTATTTTGCCATCAGCAGTTGCGTCTCCGGTGGCAATAAAAGCACTGCAACCAGAACCTTTCGATTCTTTCTCCTGGGACCACCAGTACCCGATATCAATAAATCCGTTCATAAAAAGCATTTGGTCAAAAGTTACTTTTTTACCTGCTCTTTCCATCCCCACCACTATTCCTTTCATTTCTTCGATATATTCAGCAGAAACTTTTCCCCTGAAAAGTTTAGCGGCTGCTTCAACAAAAAAATCGAGTTCTTTGGCAGTCTGAAATTTTCGCACATAAGAAAGCGTGTGCAAAAACTCATCAATTTCATTAGCGGTTAAGTAGCCTCGCTGGAATCCTCTTTCAAAAGGTTCTCCCTCAATATGCAAAAATATCCAGCCGTTCTTGTCGTATCGATAAGCCTTTGCAAGCCATTCTTTTTGTTTTAATGTAATATAATCTTCACTAACTACAAGAGCAGTTTCGGGAGCACATCCGGCGATAAGAAATATGATAGAAATACTGCAAACAAGTTTTAAACGTTTCATTTTTCGGTCTCCTAAAAACAGCCTCGCAACATCTGCCCCCAATACATTACAGACTCAGGAGACAAGATTCAATATTAATTTTGCCGTAAAAGGGCTCCCACAAAAGCAAATAAAATCAATAATAGTTAAAATTTCCGAAAAAATTGCACACTAAACTAACTGTGAGAACCTGGATTCCTGCTTTCGCAGGAATGACAAAAGTAGCATGGGTATAGCAGAAATGATTTTATTTCTGGTTCCCCGCCTACGCGGGGACAAGCTTTTCTTTGCCGTTCATATATGGGCGGAGGGGTTTTGGTATTGTTATTGAGCCGTCAGAGTTCTGGTAAAGCTCTAAAATCGGTATCAGTATTCTCGGTGAAGCGATGACAGTATTGTTGAGTGTGTGGCAGAAGCGGTTCTTCTTTGTAGCGGTGTCTTTATAGCGAAGGTTCATTCGCCTGGCCTGGAACTCGTAGAATTTGCTTGCGCTGTGGGTTTCACAGTAATTGCCGCGTGAGGGCATCCAGGCTTCGATGTCGAATTTTTTCACCTGTCCTCTGCCGAGGTCGCCTGTGCAGACGTTTGCAACCCGGTAGGGCAGCTCCAGAGCCTGCATAACGGCCTCTGCGTTGGCTAAAATCTCATCGTGGAACTTATTGCTTTCGTCTATACTGTTCTCACAGATGACCACCTGCTCGACCTTATCGAACTGGTGGATTCTGTATAGGCCGTAGGTGTCTTTGCCTGCGGCACCGGCTTCTCGCCTAAAACAGCTTGATAGTGCAACATATTTTAACGGCAGCTCTTCGACGCTTAATATCTCGCCCATACGGTAGGCCGTTAGCGGGACCTCGGCGGTCCCGGCCAGATTGAGCTGCTCTTTTTCCATTCGATAAGTCTGGTCTTCGGAGCCGGGGAAAAAACCGGTGCCTGTCATTGCCTCGTCTTTCATAAGAAGCGGCACCGACATTGGGACATATCCTTTACCAACCATAAAGTCCAGTGCGAACCGCAGAACCGCCCAGTGCAATAGCGCCCCATCACCTTTGAGGATATAGTTTCTTGTCCCTGCTAATTTCACGCCTCGCTCGATATCTATAATGCCCAGGGCCAATCCTAATTGTACATGGTCTTTAGGCTCGAAATCGAACCGCCGAATCTCTCCCTCTCTTCTTATCTCAACATTTTCGGTATCGTCCTTGCCTATTGGCACATCATCATCGGCCGGCTGGGCCACTTGAAGCATAAGCTCATCAAATTCCGGCTGAAGCTTCTTGATTTCATCCTGAAGCCTCACTTCATTTTTCTTGTGTATGCTAAGCTTGCCTATGGCTGATTTTCTCTCGTCCCCGGATAGTTTTGGGATTGATTTACCGAGTCTATTCTTCTCAGTGGCGATATATTGCAACATATTTTTGTTGTTCAGAAGATCGGTATCTATATCGAGAAGATGGTCGATATTGACATCGAAGTTTTTATCCTTTGCGGCTTTTTTGAATCTTTCCGGATTGTCACGTATTTCTTTAATATCAATCATAATGGTTTATTAGGTTATCAGGTAGTGGGTATCCAGCGTCCTGATTACCTGATGACCTGATTCCCTGATTCGCTCAAAGGCTATTGTTCGAGGCGTTTCGAGCCTACAATAAGCCAGGCCCCATCTTCTTTCTGGAGATTGTATTCGAGCGTGAATGTGCCTCTATCAGAAACAAATACAACAGGACCAAATGTAGCCTTGTCGCCTTCAATCACAACCTGGGCATCTTCGATATTGACCTTGACGTTATCCATAAAGTTACTTTCGAAGGCTTTGGTCATAAACTCGCGCATTGAATCTTTGCCGGTCCCTCTCGTAGAGACATAGCTCATAGAATAGACTGCCATCAGCTTATCCAAATCCTCAGCTATCAGAGATGCTTTCCAGTCGGCCATTGTGGTGCTGACGAGCTGCTCATCGGAAGGCCCCGCAGTCTGGCAGCCACAAACCAGGATTACTACAAGAACAGCCAGACTCAGGTTTATAATAACTGACTTTTTCATATTTTCTCTCCTTAATTTACTTTTTTTGCTCCTATGGTCAGCAAGCCGGAACGTCCGCTTGTCAGATTTCGAGAAGTGTACCGTGCCGCCGAGCCGGCGTCAATAATATTTCGTCGCTCGTAACTCGCATCTCGGTTCCCAGGTCACGGGTTATGGGAAACGTTTTATGATTACCACGTTATTTTGTCCGCCGAATCCGAAAGACTCATTCATTGCCACATCAACCTGACATTTTCGCGGCTTATTGGGCACATAATCTAAATCAAGCTCAGGGTCGGGGTCCATAAGATTCATCGTGGGCGGAAGAATATTGTCTCGTATAGCCAGGACACAGGTAATCAATTCGGCTGCGCCGGCTGCTCCGATTAGATGACCAAGCATACTCTTAACACTGCTGGCAGGGGTATTTTTCGCCTCTTCTTTGAAAACCGCTTTGATTGCCATAGTCTCTATTGAGTCGTTTTCCATTGTGCTTGTGCCGTGCGTGTTTATGTAATCAACGTCCTTATAGGTAATACCGGCATCAGCAATCGCCGCAGTCATCGCCTGTATTGCGCCTCGGCCTTGTTCGTGCATGTCGGTAACTCTGAATGCATCGGAGCTGCTGCCGTAGCCGATGACCTCAGCTAAAATTTCAACGCCTCTTTTTTTCGCTGAGCTTAAAGATTCGAGAATGAGTATCGCTGCACCTTCGCCAAGGATGAATCCGTCTCTGGTAGCTGAGAACGGCCTTGATGCCGTTTGTGGGCTGTCATTTCTCGTCGATAGGGCGGTAAGACGATTAAAACCCATAAGGCCTAATGGGTGTATCATTGAATGCGCACCGCCTGCAATCATTATGTCCGCATCGCCTTTGCGAATTAGCATCATTGCCTCGCCGACCGCCTGAGTGCTTGCTGCGCAGGCTGTAAGGCAGCTTCTTGTCGGCCCGCGGGCTCCTGTGAGCAAAGCGATATGAGCAGCGGGCATATTCGGCTCCTGCTCAAGCTCGCGCATCGGATCCATTCTTCCGAAGGCGACCTGCGCCCATAGGCCCCAGTCCATTTCGTTTTTGTCCGCGTTCCATCCCTCAACGATTGCAGCGAAAAATACATCATTGTCAACGGAGCCTTCGCCCGCACCCAGATAAATGCCTAATCTGCTTCGGTCTATTCCGTCTGTCGGCTCGGTGGTTTCAACATCAATCTTAGCTTGCTTGCAGGCCTGAACAGTGGCGCTGATAACAAAGCCGGAGCCGCGATTACCGTGTTTGTGCAACTGCGGATTTTTTGTGTATTCTGCAAAGTCGTAATCCTTAACTTCAGCATCGAAGGTGGTAGGAAACGTTGAGGCATCGAAAATGGTGTTTTTAGCAACGCCGCTCTTTCCCGCTAATATTGACTGCCAGAGCGTTTCTACATCGTTGCCGAGAGGACAAACAATGCCCATTCCGGTTATTACAACACTTTCGGTCATTTATTTAGCCTTTGAAATTCTTTGCCATTAGTACCACTGCAAATAATGAATATCCAATAAGGAATATCGAATGTCGAACTAAAAAGCTAAGTTCCTTTACTCTTTCTGGGTTTATTTTTTTCCGCTGTTCTTACACTTGTCACAAAAATCGAGATCAACTCATCGCACTCGGTAATAAGTGATTCCAATTCTCTGCCGGACTTTAATAAACTTTTGCGTTGGATAATCTTTAGCCATACTTTTATCTCACGGAGTTCTTTAAGGACTATTTTAATTTTATGGATAAAATCATTGCGAGACTCATCACTTTGCGCCTCGCCATAATTAGGCGCCGGAGCTGTTCCACATCGTACTAACTAACCTGCTATATGATTTCCCGTACGCGTATTAGGTAATGCTTCAACTACATTTATAACACGAACTGTGAAATCAATTAAACGCTTCTCAAGGTTATACTTGTTGTCTTTATCCTCTTCTTTGGACATCTTAATTCGATTCTCTTACTTCTTCATTCATAATTCCTTGTTCGATATCGGATATTCAATCTGGTTGTTTAAGTACCAGTGCGGCTGTTTGTCCGCCGTAAGTGTAGCTGCAGGACAGTGCATAGCGAATCTCTTTTTCCTGCGGCTGATTAGTAATATTCAAGTTGCAGCCGTCCGCCTTTCTGTCGCAGTTTTTCGCAGCGGGAATCTTACCATCGGTTATTGCACAAACTGCGGCGATAACATCAAGCGCTCCGCATGCAGCGCCTGTGTTACTCAACATACCCTTAGTGGGCCAAACAGGGATTTCGGCAGCAGCTTCGCCCAGAGCCGCCTGGATTGCTTTTGCCTCAGCCAAATCATCGGCTGGTATTCCCGTCCCGTGCGGGATTATCAGGTCCAAATCCTCCGGCTCTATATGTGCATCTGCTATCGCCTTGTTTATTGCTATCTCAATGCCTTTGCCATCCGGCTCAAGATATTCATACGCGGGATTTATACTGTTACTGTGGCCGATTCCAGCCACTTCGGCGAAAATTTTTGCACCTCGCTTTTCGGCATTTTCCAGACTTTCCAGTATCACTACACCAGAGGCTTCACCAAAGACTGAGCCTTTGGCATCGGCGTCAAAAGGCCTGCAGGCGGAAGACGGCTCGTCATTGTTTTTGTCGGTAGCTCTTTTGAGCAGGCACTGGCGAATCATAACTATCGGATTGACCTTTGCCTCGGTGCCGCCGGCCAGAGCGATGTCACTGCCACCGCGAGCGATAATCTGAACTGCCTCAGCTATCGCCAAATGGGCGGACGTTTCGGCACAGGTGATACTATTGCTCGGCCCCTGAATATCGTGAATGATGCCTATATGGCAGGCGAGCATATTGGGCAGGTATTTCAACAGCCATAAAGGCGTTACAAGCTCGAGGCCTTCCTTGCCCCATTTATGAATGTCAAACCTGCCATCGGTAATGCTTGCCGCCACCGCGGGGGCCAGTTCAACAAGGTCGCAGCTTATAAGACCGGCACCCAGATTGATTGCCATACGCTCGGGATTGATATTGACGTTTTCCGGGTCGATACCTCTTGTGATAAGGCCGGCGTGAATAAGAGCTTCGTTTGCGGCAATAACGGCCAGCTCGATGTCCCTGGACATCATTTTGACGGCTTTGCGGTACGTCTTCGACACATATTTTTGAATTTTGTATTCGGGGACCTGACCCGCTATCTTGCAGCTAAAGCCCACAGGGTCGAATGCTGTAATTTTGTCTATGCCGACGCGGCCGGCGCAGAGACCCGCCCACGTATCGCTGACGGTTAATCCGAGCGGGGTTACTGAACCAAGTCCGGTTATTACTACGCGAGCCGAATTCATCGGTTTTGCTCCGAATCGGCAGCGCCGGCATGCCCTGAAAGCACATCCCGCAAAAGCGATTCGAATACCGATGTGCCTGTATCAAAAACGAAGTTTTCCTGGGGGAATTCTTTACCTGAAAGATTCCGGTCTATATGGCTGAACATTAAATCTATCTCGGCGATTAACTTATCCGCACAGGTTATCTTGCCGCTTGTGCTCGCGGCTTCAGAGGTGATGGATTCAATTTTGGCATCTAATTTTATTGTATCGCCCGGCTTTACATAATCAAAAAAGACGGCTTTTTTAATCTTTGCGAGGATGACTTTTTCCTGAAATTTTTTTGCTTCTCCGACGAGTATGCCCGACGTTTGCGCCATTGCCTCAATCATTAAGCATTCCGGCATAACGGGAAAGCCCGGAAAATGGTCGTGCAAATGCTCTTCAGCAAGCGTTACATTCTTGAGTGCTACGGCACGTTGGCCGCTTTGAAACTCAACAAATTTGTCTATCCAAATCCAACGCATTTCTCGCCTATATTAAAGTCAGCGGCAGATTGACTTTGAGCCATCCCGCCGCTAATACCTTCAAGAACTTTACATTATTAGGCCGCCTCAAGCTTGCCTTCAATGTAATTTACAATCGCATTGACGGTGAACAGGTCGGCTAATTTGTTAATATCAGGGTCTCTCTCGAAGGCCGTTATGTCTGTATGCGGCATCCTCTCTCGCAATTCAGCCAGTCCTTTTTCGGTCAATTTGCCGTTCTGGACAAGTTCGGAATCATTCATCAGATTCTCGGCGGGAAATAGCTCTTCCCGTGGGATTTTTATACCGAATGCCTTCTCCAATCGAAACACTATGTCCAGAAAGTCGATGCTTTCGGCCCCCAAATCTCCCATTAAGGTCGCTTCGGATGCGACCTCATCATCATCAACGCCCAGGGCCTCGACCAGAACTTCCTGAACCTGCTGCATAATTTCGTCCCGACTCATTGCCATACTTTATTACCTCCAATTAGAATAAATACTAATATCTTAATCCTAAATTCTAAACAATATCTAATGACCAAAATTCAAATGACTAAAACATTTAGTTTTGAACATTTGAACATTTGAATTTAGAATTTATTTAGGATTTAGGATTTAGAATTTGTTTAAATTGTCCTCTGTGTTACGGAATAATATCTTCCATCGTTTTTTCATATTCTCGATTATCGTAGCATCCACTGCCGCCATTGCTGAACTTTGGTCGGCTAAGTTAAAATGCCTTAAACCGAATCGTGCCTCAACAATTCGCTCGCCCTGCGATAAGCCAAAGCCGGTAAAGCTGCTGATGCTCTCTTCGATAGTTTTGGCCTGGACCGTATATTCTATCTGGGCACCGGGGGCCAGAAAACTTTTATATTTCACATTTCTTGCCTGCTCAAGCAATATCATACTGTGGGCGAAATTTTCCGTAAGGCGTACCAGCCACGATGCCGACTCGATTAGACCTTCCAGCAGCAACACGCCGGGCAGCACTGGAAACGTGGGAAAATGGTCAGCTAAGTATTCCTCAGCCAAAGAAACGCTTTTGACGGCCTTTATTTCCCTGCCGCTATCCAGTGAAACAATTTTGTCAATAAGTATAAATCGCATAACATTTTGAACCGTCGATTTCACAGATTACACAAATTGTCATTCCCGCGAAAGCGGGAATCCATTTTAAATTTTTCTAATTTTTTTCTCTGCGCTCCCTGCGCTCTCTGCAGTTAATCTTAGCAAACGCACGGCGCAATACGATATACGAGATGCAACTGTTTTTCCAGCCTTTTTTGGCTTTTTAATTTCTCTATGATTGAGTATAATTTGATACACCGGAATGACAATAATATATGCTGAATGCTTTTGCCTATGAATATACGCAAGGCATGCTCTTACAATTCACTTTCCAGACCAGAAGGACATGAGAATATCGCTTGCAGCCTTTTTTATTATCTAAGCAGTTTCAATCTGTGGAATCCGTGATTATTTTTGTTCGCCTGTGAAACAAACTACGGATATTCGCTATCGGCCTTCAGCCCATCTTTTTTTTAATAAGCGGCAATTCCGTATGTTCGCCGGTTGCTTCATTGATTACGATAAGTTCGCCCATATCTTCATGTTGCAACTGCTCATTAGCATTCAAAAGCTCAATCCCATAAACCGTCCCGTCAGGTGCCATATCCACCATAAGCTCGTCGCTCAGCCTGATAGTCTCAACTTGAGCCTGTTTTTCCCTGAAGCGGATATAGCCTATGTTATATCGTGGGTCGTACGTGAATTTCATAATACTGTCTCCGCGCGGGCGTGCGGGTGATATTGAATCGCCATAATTCTAACTTCCCGTCCTTGAACAACTCCAGATGTCAACCTCAATCTATATTATGCAGCCTTCAATACAATACTAATGTACTAAATTATACCTGGCCTGTCCAGCCATTTTTGTTTGCATATGAAATAAATCTGTACAATCCTCAGGCATTTTTGCTGGCAGATTAGACAAACTTTGATACAATTGGCTGTATATATGTATTAAGGATTGCTAATCGTTCATACGTTTACAACGAAAGGAATAAAAAATGAAAAGGTTCTTCACCCTTGAATACTGGGAGGATGATAGCTGGTTCGTAGGAAAATTAAAGGAAATTCCGAGTGTTTTCAGCCAGGGCAAAACCATAGAGGAACTGAAGGAAAATATAATCGATGCGTATCGTATGATGCTGCAAGAATCCGATGTTGAAGATAAACATCCCGACGTCAAGTATATAGAGCTGGGAGTCGAAGTTTGAAACGAAAGGACTTGATAAAGGACGTTGTTAAAGGCGGTTGTTATTTGAAAAGACACGGCAGCAAGCATGACATCTACGCAAATCCCAGAAATGGCAAGCAAGCCCCCATTCCAAGACATCCTGAAATAAAAAACTCATTGGTCCGACTAATCGAAAAGCAACTCGGAATTTGAGCGTCGGTACTGGCATCCCATTGGCTGGGGTGCACGGCACTACAGCGCAATTAACATATAAACTTAAACTGACCGAATACTATGAATATACGCAGTGCGAAAATATCGGATGTTAAAGGAATTAACGCTTTGATTAGTTCTTACGCTGAGCGGGACAGGATGCTGTTTCGCTCGATGGCCGATATTTATGAGAACCTGCAGACCTTTACTGTGGCTGAAGCAGATGGTAATGTGGTCGGCTGCTGTGCGCTGGAGATTATCTGGTCGGACTTAGCGGAAATAAAATCATTGGCGGTCAATGGAGCAAACAAGGAAAAGGGCATCGGCAAGATGTTGGTAGCCGCTGCCCTCGAACAGGCCGGCAGGCTTGGTTTGCCGAGGGTTTTCGCGCTAACGCTTGAGCCGGAATTTTTTGAAAAATTGGGCTTCGAGGTGGTTAAAAAAGAGGCGCTGCCTATGAAGGTCTGGAGCGACTGTGCGAGATGCCCAAAACAGGAACATTGCGATGAGATAGCGGTTATAAAAGAAATACGAAATCCGAAGCACGAAATACGAAACAAATACAAATAACCAAAATACAAAATACAAAACAAATCGAGAGGTTCCTGTTTTGCGAGACGTTATAAGAACAGACCTCTATATTGTTTAGGACATTTGGGATTTGAATTTTGATATTGTTTCGAGTTTCGAATTTCGATATTTGAAATTATACATCATCTGAAATGTACTAATTCCGTATCACAATGATATGGCTCAAAGAGTTTGTCCAATATGGGTCGGCTATCTTCTTGCCAGTCCGGTAAGAAAATTGTACCAAAATCCCAAAAAGATATTAGGCCCATACGTCCGTGAAGGTATGAAGATTCTGGATGTCGGCTGCGCAACGGGCTTCTTCAGTTTGCCGCTTGCAGAGATGACAGGTCGCAACGGCAAAGTTATTTGTGTGGATATCCAGAAGAAGATGATTAAATCGCTTGAGAAACATGCACAAAAGGCGAGATTATCAAAGAGAATTGAAACACACCAATGCAGCGCTGATTCTCTCGGTCTGGACGACCTCAAAGAGGAGATAGATTTCGCCCTTGCATCCGCCGTTGTGCATGAAGTCCCCGACCCTTGTAGTTTTTTATCAGAGATACACAAAATACTAAAACCAACCGGAAAATTTTTAGTCGCGGAACCGAAGGGACGTGTATCACAAAGGGATTTTGAGATGAAGGTCTCTATGGCAGAAGATATCGGCTTTGAAGTAATTGAAAGGCCTCGGATAGGACGCAGCCGGGCTGTCCTATTGGGAAAAAGGCATTAACAGAAAAAATCTTAAAGAGTAAAAAGTTACCATGAGTAAGAAATCAAGTTCGCACAGAGTTTTTGGCAAACGAGCTTGAATGTTCGATAAATTCTTTAGCCTACCTGTCGGCGCTGGAAGAGGGCAATGGCTAATGCGAGTATGGCCGCTGTGTAGCACAGGGCGTAAGAAGCACTTACCACGATATATTTTACAGGGACCTGGCTTCCTTCGTAAATGGCGTCGCTAATCCAGAAAATCTGTAGATTCGGCACTAAAAATCTGCCTATTTTTGCCCACAAATGGGTTTGTGCAAATCTGCCGAACGCATAATCGCTTATAAGACCCAATAAAAAAATCCCGATACAGGCCGAGAGCGTTACGACAATGTTGAACCTGGCGGAAAGTGCCACCGCCAGGGCCACGATTATTATTGCAGCCAAAAGCAGCAATACTGAGCCATAGATATCCACGGTGCTTATGTTATTCTCCTGTGGATTAAACTGCCAGTTGCGGTCAATAAAAGCGAGAAACACGATGCCGAACGTAGCAAATATGCCGGTCAAAACGACGGCTGTTGATGAGAATTTCCAATCATAAGTATAGTTGAAAAAAGCACTTAGTATGAATGCTGCGAGAACAACGGCTGCCGCTGTGCCGATAACGGTCCAGTCGTGCAGGTCATTTACCGTTTCAAGGACGCCGTGCCTAATCGCCATCAGCAGGGCGATGGTGCAAATATAATGGGCCAGAATCACAGCGGCAGTTACACCAAAAAACTTGGCAATAATGAATACCGGACGCTGGACAGGCTTGCTCAGGACGGTGGTTATCGTCTTATTCTCCAGCTCCTGGGCAACAGCCCCGGAAGCGGAAAATATTGCAATGAACAAGCTGGTCAAGAAGAGCGTAGATAATCCTATCTCGCGTAAGAGCTTGTTGTCGTCGCTCATTGTGTACATCGTCAAAGAAGGACTTATAAAGAATAAGAACAAGGCGGCAACAATGATAATGGCATAGACCGGTTGTCTCAGGGTTTCTATGAAAGTATTTTTCGCTATTGTAAATAACTTATTCATCTTCCACCACCAGCTCGCGCCGGCTTTGCCAGCTGACAAGGCTTCGCGATTTTGGCTTTATACCAGAGCTTAATCTTTTTATAATTGTCCCTATACCAAAATAACGTTTATTGTTATATTACGCAACTTGAAACTTGTAAATAGCATACACAGCTCTTAAATGAATACTGTGTTTGAGGTTTTTTGTTCAGAGTATATAACAGGGATACAAAATGACAGTATCATCCAAACGCCCTGAACACATATCGCTGGTATCTTTAATCTTGAGCGTTGTCTTTTTCGGTATTGCCTTTTTTTTAGGCCGGTGGAGCGGCTTCTTTGCGGTCTCAGCAATAAGCTGGCTGATTCTCTCGTCCGCCCTGATTTGGCTTGTCTTATGCTTACAGTTCCATCAGCGTGTCTTGGCCGAGCAGGAAAAGCTCGATATGAGCCAATTGGGCAAGGACGAGAAGGCCTCGGCAATCTTTGAGGCCGGTGGTGAACGTGCCGGTTTATTTGCCGCCGCTCAACGACGCCTGCAAATACTCGAGAAATGGTTCATCCCCATTTTCTCAGTAGTAATAGCCGCTTATCAAATAGGTCTCGGACTGTATTTATTAAAGATTATTCTGGCCGGCCTGGAAGGCGAACCCCAACAACCGCTGCTTTGTGCAATTGGTATGACGGCCATTGCGTTCACCAGCTTTTTAATCTCCCGCTATGCTACCGGTATGTCAGCACAGCAGCCGTGGAAGCCGTTAAGGGCAGGGGGCAGCTCTTTGTTAGGCATAGCTGTCTTGTGTTTTGCTCTGGCCATAGGTTTGGCGTTGTCACAATTCAAGTACTTCAACGTGATAAACGTAATCAGCTGGATTGTACCAATTCTGCTGGTTTTCCTTGGTGCAGAGACCGCTTTGAACCTTATCTTGGACATATACCGTCCAAGACTGAAAGGTCGATACAGCAGAAGTGCTTTCGATAGCAGACTATTGGGAGTTATAAACGAGCCGGGCGGCATATTCCGCAGCGCTGCAAGTGCCATTGATTATCAGTTTGGCTTTAAGGTTTCTCAAACCTGGTTTTATAAACTACTCGAAAAAGCGATAGCCCCTTTGATTTTATTTGCTGCGGTTACGCTCTATCTGTTAAGCTGCATTGTCGTAGTAGGGCCTAATGAGGAGGCGATAATAGAGCATTTCGGCAATCCCAAAAACAATGCGAATGAAGTCAGGCTTGTCGGTCCCGGCCTGGCTTTCAAATGGCCCTGGCCGATAGATATTGCCTATAGGCATCCGACGAAAAAAGTTATGGAGCTCAATATCGGCTTTGTGCCAAAGGCGAAGGCAGATACCGATAAAGTGGGCTACGGCCCATTACTCTGGGGCCAGGAGCACTATGAAGAAGAATACCATCTGCTTGTTGCCAGCAAACAAACAAGTGCCGGCTCAGAGACATCAGCCGTGCCGGTGAGTCTTGTTATAGCTGCTATTCCTGTTCAATACCGGGTGAAGGATTTGTATTCTTTTCTCTATAACCATAACGAACCCGAAAAGCGGCTCGAGGCCATTTGTTACCGCGAACTGACAAAATTTGCGGCCAGTGCCAAAATCGAAGTTGATGATGAAACTGACCTTGAGCAGAGTCTGCTCGGAGCGGGCAGGTACAAGGCCAAGGACATTTTGACTCAAGAAATTCAGAAAGCAGCCGACGAAGCAGGCCTGGGTATTGAAATCGTATTTCTCGGACTGCAAGGCATTCACCCACCGCCTGAAGTAGCAGCGGATTATCAGGGAGTTGTCGGCGCGGTCCAAAAAGAACAGGCACTTATCCTCGATGCCCAGGCAGAGAGAAATAGGAGCTTGAGTGCACTCGTAGGTTCTGTAGAGGCTGCCGATGAGCTTTACGGCCTTGCAGCAAAATATCAGCAGTCCGCAGACTCAAAGAACCCGGAGGATGTCAAGGACCTCGGTAATGAACTTGATACGGCCTTTGAGAATTCCAAGGGCGATATTTTCAGGATCCTGAGAGAATCACAAAGCTATGCCTTTGAAAAAGAGACACTTGCAAAAGCAACCGGCGAACGTTTCGCCAGTCAGCTCAAGGCATACAGGGCAGCCCCAGAGATTTATAAACGCCAGCTTAGATTGGCGGTCCTCGAGGAAACACTGAAGAATGTACGAAAATATGTCGTGGTTGCCGACCAAAACGATACACAGGTTTTCATAATTGACGTCCAGGAAAAACTAACGCCAAGTATATATGATATAGGAGGCCTTAAGGAGCAGAGCAGACAATGAAAAATATAGTCATTACCATTTTTATCGTATTAGTAGTCATCATTATGGGTTTGTACCTTATTGCGTTTCAAGTCAGAGAGACCGAATCCGCTCTTGTAACGAGATTCGGCAAAGCTGTCCGAGAAATTACAGACCCAAATCTATGCTTCAAATGGCCTGCCCCGATAGAGCGTGTGCACAGATTCGACTCTCGGATGCAGGTTTTTGAGGCCGACCTTGGCGAGACGACTACTAAAGGTGCCGTGCCGATTATCGTAAATACTTATGCCGTTTGGAGAATCGCCGAGCCTTTGAAATTCTTAAATGCTGTTGGGACAGTCAGGAAAGCCGAGGAGAAACTGTACAGCCAGATCACCGATACTCAAAACAGAGTCATTGGCCAGCATTCCTTCGATGAATTTGTGAACAGCGACCCTGTTAAAATAAAATTCAAGGAAATTGAAGATGAAATGCTTGCTGACCTTAAGCAAACTGTCAGCAATGAATACGGGATTGAAATCAAAACCCTCGGCATAAAGCAGCTAAAGGTCAGCAAGGACGTCAGTAAAGATGTCTTTGAGCGAATGAAGACTGAAAGGAAGCGCAGGACCGAAACTACTATTGCCCGTGGGGAGGCCGAGGCAGCCAAGATAAGAGCTGATGCCAACTTGAAAAAGACCGAGCTGCTTGCCGCCGCAGAGGCAAGGGCCAAGGCCATACGAGGTCAGGGGGACGCTGAAGCCGCCAAATATTACGAATTGCTTGAAGCCGAACCTGAGCTGGCAATGTATTTACGGGACCTCGAGAGTTTGGAAAAGATTTTGAAGGAGCGGTCAACTATCGTTATACCCGCCGATTCGGAACCTTTCAAACTCTTAAAGAATATCCCGTCGCTGGAGCTGAAAAAATAAGAAGCACGTCAAGGATTTTGTATCGGAAGAAATAAACCTTACGCAAGACCATGGCAGAAGAAAATAAAAAAAGTAATAAGGATTTACAACCACTGACACCGGATAAATCCGGAACTGAAGACCTCGATGCTGCCGGCAAGTCACTATCGGAGGCATTGAGAATCAGCTTCATTATCCTGAAGGTGATAATGATTGTTCTTATTCTTGCTTTTCTGGTCTCCGGCTTTAAGACGGTAGAGTCAGACGAGGAGGCCCTTGTCTTACGATTTGGGAAGATTCGCGGGGTAGGTGAAGACAGAGTTCTCAAACCCAGAACCATACCATACTGGATATTCCCATATCCGGTAGATGTAATGGTAAAAATTCCTGTCGAGAAAAAGGTAGATTTGATTGATAGGTCATTCTGGTACTACCAGTCGCAAGAACGGATGCTCGGCGAGCCTTCTATCGAAAAGACCCGGATACTGCCCGAGCTGGACCCAATAAAAGACGGTTATTCTATTACTCGTAGTGAAAGACAGGATGAGATTGCATCAGCCTCGGGCGGAAGTGACTACAATATCGTCCATTGCAAGTGGCGGCTAACCTACCAGATTGATGACCCTGAACTTTTCTTTAAGAACGTTTACGTCCGAGACGCAAAACCTGGAGATATTTACTTCGATGTTATAACAAAAAGTATAACGCCACTTTTGCAGAACCTCTTTGAGGACGCGATTGTAACTGCAACGGTCAACTACAGCATTGACGACGTTTTGTTCGAGCAGGTCGCTCGGCTAACAGAACACATCAGAAAATTATTACAGGAAAAACTCAACGAAATAGAAAGCGGCATAAAGGTCGTACAAGTGCAGCTGACAGATAAGACCTGGCCCCGGCAGGTTAATGAAGCGTTCGAGGCCTCCCACAGTGCGAGCCAGAAAAGCGAGCAGGCGATAAGTAAAGCCAGAACCGATGCTGAGAACACCATCATAGAGGCATCCAGCTTAGCTCAGGAAAAAACCGCTGAGGCACGGGCCTACAGAACAAAAGTTGTTGCAGATGCCAGAGCTAATGCCGAATATTTCCAAGAATTGCTGCCCGAATATCGCAAACATCCTAAGCTTGTTATTCAGAAAATTTATCAGGACGCTATAGAAAACATCTTCGACAATGCGGTTGAAAAATTCGTCATCCCTACCGGCGCAGAATGGCGAATCAATATAAACAGGGACCCATCGTTAAAACCAAAAACCGGCAAGGAACAAACAACGCAAAAGGATTAAGAATTAGCTGAACCTTATATTCGATAATAGACAAAAAAAAGATACGAAATTATGGCTCACGAACATTTACACTTTAAGGAAGACATCGCCGCCGAACACACTCACGGCAAGCAAATTCGCGTTAGCATGGCTCTGTTAGGGACGTTGGCAGGCGGAATGCTGCTGATAAACAGCGGCATTGCGAAGCTCATTTACGGCAGCGGCAGCTTCAACGCCGAGTTTTTTGCAATGGTCGGCGCTATATTGCTCGGTGCTCCCATTATCTTTCACGCAATAAAAAGCCTTATTAAAGGGCACGCACATATGGACGAACTGGTTGCCCTGGCTATAATCGCAGCCTTTGCAACACAGGACTACGCCACTGCAGGTATCGTTGCGTTCTTTATGCTCCTGAGTGAGCTAATTGAAACACGCACCGCCCTCGGAGCCCGTGCTTCAATCGAATCGCTAATAAAGCTCACACCGACAAAGGCAAACCTCATAGACAGTGAGGGCTCTGAAAGAGAAGTTAAAGTCAGCAATCTAAAGGCCGGCGATTTCATCCGTGTCCGCCCCGGTGATAACATACCGGCAGACGGCGAAGTGATAAAAGGACTTAGCTCCGTCAACGAGGCAACGATAACAGGAGAATCGCTACCTGTGGATAAGGTCCCGGGGATGCAGGTCTTCGCCGGCACGAACAACCTTACGGGCATGCTGGATATTACGGTAACCAAAGCCGGCAAAGATACAACTCTCGGCAAGGTGCAGTCGCTGATTATACAGGCTGAGCAGACAAAAATACCGATTATGCGGATAATCGACCGCTATGTTAAGTGGTACACACCAACAATCCTGATGATTGCCGGCATAGTTTTGTTCTTCACCCGAGACATCGACAGGGCTATTACGATACTTGTTGTATCGTGTCCCTGTGCGTTGATTCTGGCGACGCCGACGGCAATGGTGGCGGCGATTTCGGCCTCTGCCCGCCTTGGTATCCTCATAAAGAATGTGGCCGACCTCGAGATTGCCGGCAAGATGACAGCGATGGTCTTCGACAAAACGGGGACGGTAACGACCGGTCGGCTGTACGTAACGAAACTGACACCTGCTGAAGGTGTTGAGCCGGCTGATTTATTGGCCGTGGCCGCATCTGCCGAGAAGATGAGTAAACACCCGGCCGCAAGGGCGCTGCAGGAGGTGGCAAAGGAGGCACACCTTTCTTTAACTACAACGGACAACTTCAAAGAAATCCCGGGTAAAGGAGTAACTGCGGTGGCCGATTCAGCTGCAATTTACGTCGGAAGAGATACTTTCCTCAAGGAAAACAACGTAGATATAAGTAACGTTTCCGACCCTGCTCTGCATGAGGAGCAGGGCTTCAGCACTCTTTATGTGGCGAAAGATTCGAAGTGCATAGGCTGGATTGGTTTGCAGGATAAAACCAGACCCGAAGCCCGGCAGGCAGTTAAGGAATTGCTTGATATCGGTATCAAAAGAGTAACTATGCTTACCGGCGACCGGAATGAGGTGGCCGGTCGTGTTGCCGCTGAGCTGAGCTGCACAGATTTCAAGGCACACTGCTTGCCTCAGGACAAATTAGCGATTGTCGAGCAGATCAAACAAGACGGCCATATCGTTGTAGTTGTCGGTGACGGCATAAACGATGCGCCTGCTTTGGCAGCGGGGGACCTCGGTATTGCTATGGGTGCTGCCGGCAGTGACGTGGCTATAAATTCTGCTTCGATTGCCCTGATGAGCGACGACTTGAAACGGCTGCCTTTCCTTGTCCGACTTTCCCGAAAAACAAGAGGAGTTATTACTCAGAATCTCGGCTTTGGAATATTATTTGTCATCCTCGGCGATACGGCAGGAGCAGCGGGGTGGCTGCCGGCCGTCTATGCTGCGGTTTTGCATTTTGCCGGCTCACTCATTGTCGTCTTCAACAGTGCTCGGCTTGTCCGCTACGGTGAGGAGCTCGAATCGTGATGCGTGATGCGAATGCACAAGAACAAAATCCGAAATCCGAAACAAATTCAAAATTATAATGTTCAAATTTTCAAAACTTATTGTTTGGGTCACCCTTCGGCTTCGCTCAGGGCAGGTTTTGAATTTTGGTCATTAGATATTGTTTCGAGTTTCGAAATTCAATATTCGAATTTTTGAGATACGCAATACGACATACGAGATACGAAAATATGGAATACGCCGTCGAAACTTTCTCTTTGACCAAGATTTTTTCCGACTGGTGGGGACGGGCGAAGGTTTATGCTGTGGACAACCTGAATTTGCAGGTTCGTTACAATGAGGTCTTCGGCCTTTTAGGCCCGAACGGCTCAGGCAAAACAACCACTCTGAAGATGCTCTTAGGCTTACTTTATCCGACAAAGGGAAGAGCTGTGATTCTGGGTGGTGACGGCGCAGACCCTAAAATCAACGCCAGAATCGGTTTTTTGCCTGAGGAGTCCTACCTTTACAGGTACCTGAATGCCCGCGAAACTCTGGATTTTTACGGCAGATTATTTGGCTTACCTCCTAAAGTGCGAAAAATGCGTATCGAAGCTCTGCTCGATATGGTCGGGTTAAAGGCCGTCGCAAACAGACCTGTTGGGACGTTTTCGAAAGGTATGGCACGCAGAATCGGCCTGGCACAGGCACTGATAAATGACCCCGACTTACTTATATTGGATGAGCCGACAACCGGACTCGACCCTATCGGAACAAGGCAGATAAAGGATTTAATCCTGAGGCTTGCAGAACGCGGAAAGACAGTTCTACTTTGCAGCCACCTGCTTGCGGACGTCGAAGATGTGTGCGATAGAATCGCAATTCTCTACGGCGGCAAAATCCAGAGCCAGGGCCAGGTTCGAGACCTCTTACAGCAGACAAATAAACGACAAATTACTACCGACGCCATCAGCGATACCGCCATTGAGAAGATAAAGCAGATAATTCAGGACGAAGATGCCGACTGTGTAGTAACTTCTCCGATGGATAAGCTGGAGACATTTTTCATCAAAACGGTGGAAGCCGCTCAACAACAGGCCCAGACCATAAGCGGTGCGGTCAGCACCACTAAAATCGGCGATTTCCTCACACGGCAAACGACTTCTGAAGATATACTCGATAAACTCGTCTCTGCGCCGGTATCTCAAGAGAGTATGCCGGAAACTCCAATGACAGAAAAAGTGGTTCCGGTTGAAAGTACCGAGCCCCAGGCCGATGAACAGCTTCTAAGTAAACTAACAGGCCCGGCTGAGCCGTCAGAACCCGAACCCGTTGTCAGAGACGAGAAGGTTACAACACAACCGGTCGAATCCGAAGCCCCACAGGCCGAGCCAATCAACAAAAGCATCTTAGAGAAGCTCACAGGTCGCCGGCCCCCTCAAGGCGAAGTAGAAGGAAAGTCTGACAAATCACAGGCAGGAGACGCAGGCGATGGGTAGTATCTGGGCTGTCGCCACAAATACCATAAAGCAGGCCTTGCGGATGAAAGTGGCCGCTGTTTTCCTAATCCTGCTGCTCATCCTGCTTCCTGTTATGGGTATTTCAGCAACAGGCGACGGGACATTAAAAGGCAGGCTGCAGACCTTTGTCAGCTACGGTCTTTCGCTGACCAGTATTTTGCTTTGCCTGCTCACAATAATAATTTCAATTTACTCGGTAGCCAGCGACATTGAGCAAAGGCAGATATATACAGTTATCACTAAGCCTATTCGCAGGTCTCAGTTTCTTTTGGGCAAACTTTCAGGAGTGATAATACTGGATGTGCTTATGCTTGGTTTGTTTTCGGCAATAATATATATATTCACTATTTATACACCGGCATTTGTGAATGTACCCGACACCGAACGCATCCAGGCCAACAATGAGTTTTTCACGGCACGTGCGGCCTTAACCGTCCCCGCGGTCGATGTTTCCCAGGAGGTAAAAGATAGATACGAGCACCTTGAGAGAAGCAGGGAATTGCCCGAAGATATCTCGTACAAAGAAATCATCACCGAGCTCACAAAGCAACAACAGCTTGCCAAACGAGCTGCTGATGTCGGTCAGGTGCTGGTCTGGGAATTCAATAACGTTGCGCCTCTTGCCCAAAATATGTTTATAAAATTCAAATATGATGTTGCGGTAAATCCGCCGGATATGCAGGTCTATGGCAGATGGTTTGCAGGAGACTATCAATACATCAGGTATGGGACGGAAAGCAAAACCCCGATTTATGACCGTATCCATAAGCACTCCGTCCGAAATTTTCACGAAATAGAAGTGCCCGCCGATGTCGTGCCCAAACATGGCCATCTGGCTGTCGCATTCCAGAATTACCCTCTCAACAACACGGTCATATTCTTTCCGCCGGACGGTATAGAGGTGCTCTACAAAGCTGATACTTTCACCGGCAATTTCATAAGGGCTGTTCTTTTGATATTGCTTCGTTTGATTTTCTTAGCCTGTCTGGGCATATTAGCTTCAACTTTCCTGTCATTCCCTGTCGCTATTCTGCTTTGCCTTGTGCTTTTTTCCACGGCAAGCTTCAGCGGCTTCGTTATCGAATCCTTTACCTACCTGAGTGAAAACATTAGTATGATTTATTCCTACACCATTAAGTGGATAATCCAGCTTTTACCGCAGTTTGATAAATTTAATCCTACAAAATTCCTGGTTCCTGCGCGCTTGTTGAGCTGGTCTTTATTGGCCAGATGCGCTGGCGTTATGGTTTGTATCAAAGCATTTTTGCTGCTGGTTATTGCCTTGGTTATTTTCAGTTATAGAGAAATTGCTAAAATTATAATTTAATGTGGCACGGGCATCTTGCCCGTGATTGACTCACGGCCTGGAGTATGTGTTTAGCCAGACAACTGAATCAGCAGTTTCCTTATGTGGCACGGGCTTCCCTGCTGCGACAAGCGTAGCACGGCGAGCAGCCCGTGAAAACACGGCCAAGATGCCCGTGCCACCAATAAAACAACTGAGGCTAAACACATACGGCCTGGAAGGCCGTGCCACGAATCGTGCCACGAATCGAGTATCGAGAATGCGTTTGCGTGATAAGATAATCTTGTTTGTTTGTGTTGTTCTTGCGGCTGGTTTGCTTACCGGCGCCGGCATTCAGCTTGATTCCATAAACCGCCGGCGTGAGGATATGGATTTGATAATCGACAAGCCTGAGAATATCCCTCCTACACTGGCATTTGCAACGGTCGCAACGGGCGCTTTTCGCGGCTTAGTGGTGGATATTTTATGGATGCGGGCGGATAAGCTAAAAGAGGAAGGGCAGTTCTTCGACGCAAGGCAGCTTGCAGAATGGATAACCATCCTGCAGCCTCGTTTTGCATCAGTATGGGAATTCCACGCCTGGAATATGGCTTATAACATCTCAGTGGCAATACCCGCAACCCAGCCTGACCAAAGATGGCAATGGGTCAAAAACGGTTACGAGCTGCTTCGCGACGAGGCCATCGATAAATATAAACTCAAAAACATCACTCTATACCGTGAGCTCGGCAGAATATTCCAGCACAAAATAGGCGGCGTATCGGACGACGCACACAAATATTATAAGCTGCAATTGGCTTTAGCGATGGAACCGCTACTTGGCCCCGCGGACAACCAATATTTCGATGCACTTGCCAAAGCACCGGTCAACTGGCAGGAAATCAAAAGTGACCCGAATATAAGTCCTCTAATCAAGGCCCTTAAATCAGCAGACAACGCCTTTTCTGATGATAATCAGTTTGTAAGCAATTATTTATCTTTAAGGCAAGACTCCAGAAGGTTCAATCTCGCCGCCGGTGGGACAATAGATGATTTCAGAGGTACAAAAGCCCTCGATAAGTTTGATATTTTCGCCAAGGCCTGGCAGTTACGTAAAGCCTGGAAACTTGACCCTGTTTTAATGCGAGAGATAAATAGAACCTACGGTCCTATCGACTGGAGCGACCCGAATACACATTTGCCTATGGATTGGCGGCACGCCGACAGCCACGCAATTTACTGGGCTGTAAAAGGTCTCCAAATAGCTGCGAAAGAGGAGAACAGGAAAATTGAGACGAATGAAGTCAACACCGACCGTATCGTAGCTCATAGTCTGCAGAACCTTTTCCGCAACGGCAAAATATTTATCTATGAGTTACCACTTCAAGCACCCTCGCAGGATGTCTCACTGCAACCTCAGACGCAGATATCCAAGGAAATATTCTTACGGCCGGATTTGAGGTCTTTTGAGCCATATAACAACTCGGTGCTTGCAATTCTTAAAAAATACAAAGATGCTGGAGACCAGGGCCGCTATCAAACCCTTCAGAACGGCCACCGGAACATGCTCATAAACGCCTTACTTTCCTTCTACCAGGCAGGGCACAGGCAGCAGGCACAAAAGATTTATGACCAATTAAGAAAACTATATCCCCTTGAGGAGTTCAAGGTCAGACTTGAGGAATATGCGAAAAAACGCTTTGTCGAAGAGCTCCAAACCATCGGCATAAATGATGCAAAAGAGCAGATAATCTTCCTTCTGAGGGAAAGCTACTACCTATATGGAATTCGCGATGATGATTCGGCCTTCGGCAGAGAAAAAATGGCGGAAGAGGTTTATAATTACTACCAGTCTAAATATAGTGATGAAAACAGGATTGACCTGCCCGATTTCAAGCTGTTAAGATACTTTGCGTTGTTTGACTTTCTTAACGACCAGCAATATCCACCTTACTTAAGACAGACTCTGCTTAGCAGGATAAGAATCGAAAGGCCGGAGCTTTTCAGGCAATTAGAGACCGAGGAGGAAAAACTCAGGAAACAATCAGAACAGGCAAAATGACCCGGCACCCATTGAGCCGTAGGGTGGGCTTGCTACTCTGCGAAGTAGATTCGCTACGTAGCACGAGTTAGCCCACCGAACCTCACCGATACAGGGCAGCCGGTTTTCAGTTATGGACGATGCAATTTTGCGCCAACTAACCACTTCACAAAGAAAAGCTGTCTTTCACTTTGAAGGACCGCTGCTGGTTCTTGCGGGCCCCGGCAGCGGTAAAACCCGCGTAATCACATACCGCATCGCAGCGCTTATAGACTCAGGTATTCGGCCAAACAATATTTGCGCAATAACTTTCACGAACAAGGCCGCCGAGGAGATGCGCCAAAGGGCATTTGCCCTTGGTGCCTGTGGCGGCGCGCATATCAGCACCTTTCACTCTTTATGCGTCAGAATCCTTCGCCGATATGCGGACAAAGCCGGTATCAACTCCAATTTTAGCGTCTATGACGAATCCGACCAGACCAGATGTATGAAACAGGCCATCAAAGATTGCGAGCTCGATACGACCAACTTTTCTCCTGCCCGAATGCTCGATGCGATTTCCACCCTGAAAAATAAGCTGATAGATGCCGAATCTTTCAAGAACAACGCCGATGATTTTTTTTCAAAGATATTAGCTGGAATATATCTGGTCTATCAGCGTATCCTGAGCGAACGAAATGGGCTGGATTTCGACGACTTACTGATGAAGACAGCATTTTTATTAGAGGGCTGTCCGGATGTTAGTCGTGAGCTTGGTGAACGTTTCAAATTCCTGCTAATCGACGAATATCAGGACACGAATCACGCCCAGTATCGAATCGCCAAAGCCCTCGTTTCGCAGCATAACAATATCTGCGCAACAGGGGACCCGGACCAGTCTATCTACCGCTGGCGGGGGGCTGACATCCGCAACATATTAGCTTTTGAAAACGATTGGCCCAACGCCACAATTGTCAAGCTCGAAGAGAATTTCCGCAGTACCGCAAACATCCTTGCGGTGGCCGACAATTTAATTGCATTTAACCGAAATAGAAAAGAAAAGAAGCTTGTTCCAACAAAGCCACCTGCCGGGGATATTGCCGTAGGTGCCTTCGAGGATGAGAAGGAAGAGGCCCAGGCCGTTGTCCGAAAGGTAGAAGAGCTGACTGAAGAAGGGATTTGTCTCAAAGATATGGCCGTGTTCTATCGCGTTAATGCTATGAGCCGTGTGCTCGAAGAGGCATT
>JBAQFY010000313.1:0-2783 GCA_049287505.1 Sedimentisphaerales bacterium
CGATTCTGTTGGCCGGCACCTGAATCAGGTATTCGAAAAAAGCTATCCCCCAGCTTACAACGGCCGCAAATATCCACGTGCGATGAGAAAGATTTTTAAGATGTCCGTACCATGCAAATGTCATAAATATGTTGCTGAAACATAAAAGAATTGCAGTAGTAAGAATTGTGCACATATACATCTCCTAATTCTCGAAGGGGGAAAACGTTTCTGCTGGATTAAATCGCGACATCAGATAAGCAACAAATCTCTGGTGCTGGCGGCATTGATAAGTTGGCTGTTAAGGTGGGTCCATAGTCATATCGGCGATTTTTATTTTCATATCATCAAATTCTTTTCAAACCAAATTTATCCATAAAAACATTCTAAGTCTTGCCTTGCTGACTTGTCAAATCAAAACTTGCGCAAAGGAAAAGGCCGGTTCATTCTCAGAATCGGCCTTTATAAATTTATCCCGAGCAACGCCGAGGGACTTGTCCTGCTTGCCCCGCCCAAAATTGTCTTTATTTGGTGCGGGGAGCGAAGTCGAAGGATCCTGCCTTCCCCTCACGAAATAGGCCCCTGCCGTAATTTGGTGCGGGAGCGATGACCGGATTGAAATCCGGCATGAAGTGCGGGACTCGCCCATAAGCCTGCCCTGAGCTTGCCGAAGAGGACTACCATCGGCCGCACGGGCTTAGCCTGCTACTGTCAGAATAGTATTTTATCTATATGCATCTCTACGGTGCCTTACGGCAATTATATCTACGAGCTTCTTATCATCATCGATGGCATAAATAACCCGATAAACACCAATCCTAATTCGCCACAAATTTCCTCTGCCCTGCAATTTAACACAGTTGTGGGGTCGTGTGCATTGAGACAATCCTTCAATTTTGGGGAATATCCTCTCAACAATCGGGGCATTAAGCGATTCCAATTCCTTACGTGCCGACCGGGCAAAAATTATGCTGTACTTAGCCATTCAGCTTTCCCGCACGACGCAACCGTTTTTTCACTGAATTGAGTGACTCACGAGGCTCTTTACGTCGCTGATGTGCGATTAAAGTATCATAGAAATCTTCCCACAAATCAGCGTACTTGCTTAGATCAATAATGACGGCAGATTTAGCACCCTTCTCGTCGATAACAAATTGAATACCGCTCATAATACACCTTTTTATTTATTGCGCCACAGAATTTCTGTTTATATGTATTTTACACATCTATAGCCTATATTTCAAACAATTTCGCTTTGTAACTGGAAAAAGAAAAGCCGACTCATCTCAAAAACCGGCCTTTATAAATCCTGCTTGTCCTCCATAGCCAACGGCGAAGGAGGAGCGATGACCGGATTGAAACGATTCATCCTTCGCAGCAGCTCTGCTGTGGAGAATGGAAGCGCAAACCGCCGACTTGTCCGTCGTAGTTTTAGCAAAGATGGAAGCTTTAGCGAAGGCGGTTTGCTACAAAGGACTACCAGTATGATATCTAATAAACCATACAAGGTCATCGTAGTACTCTTCAGATTCACCAGCAAAGTGCGGGAAGTCAAATGGGTATAGTGTTTTACCTTTAAGAAGCAAGTATTTCGGAATGAGTTTTTGATTCATCGATCTCGATAGGCGATCATTAGGGTCCCAGGCAACTGGGACAGTTACTTGATTTTCGTTGAGGTATTTTTGCAACGCTTCTTGGCTCTCATCGACCGAAACAAGCAGCAGCTGGAGGGGAACATCGGATAAATCTTCCTTCAGCAATTTTTCGATCCTTGCTCGGCCTTTCACATAGGCTCCGCAGCATGTCGCCATCATTTGAATAAGATGCATTTTTTGCGCTCCGCTCTTTACTGCAGGCGGCTCACCTTGGCTCATAGGATAATTAAAATGTGTAATCTCCCATGGTAAAGCGGGGGGAGTGCTTAGGTCTGCCCACTGTCCAGTCTTAGGGTCCTTAAAAGCACGACTAACGCTTTGAAAACTCCGGACTACTTTATTGGTGTCATTATCAAAAACTGTTACAAATTTCCTATATGGCTTGTTGGGATCCACCGGCTGTGAGTAAATCCAATGCCATCCTGCGGTTGTCCACAGTTTCCTTAGAAGCGGGATACCAATAAGATCACGAACTTGCTCACAGCTCATATCGGCTTTAATCTCTTTAAACTTAGCCTCAGAAAAATACGAGGTTGTCCAGTAGTTATCTACCCAAAATCCAGATGACCTAAGCTTAACGAGCATAAGTACCCCGATAATAATGCAAATGATGGCCAAACTTAATAGAGTCATCTTTTTCTTCATGGTAGTAGCACCTCGAACCCACAAGATTAAGACCGTTCAAGAGTCCCAACATATCATCGCGCTAAACAGTATCGGTCAGCTTATCCTAAGCTCATTTATATGTCAATCCTTTCAACGCAAAAGCTGGAACTATTTTTAGTTTATCTATAGATATTTGCCTGGATTGCTGCACCTGCGAAAAGGAAAAGGCCAGCTTGGTTTCCAAGCTGGCCTTTACAAATCATGGCGATGACCGGATTTTATCCGACGCAGGCGGACTCGCCCACATCTTCATTTCAATGGAATCGCTGGCAATCTCTTTAGCGTTTTATTAGTCGGATCAATGATAATCCCTACCGACTCAAGGGCCGTAACGCCAAGGATTGGCTCGCAGCCAGGCAAACCGAAAATCACACGCCCCGCAGTTGTCTCACCCATAAATTCAATACGCGCTAAGCAAAACGGATATTCCTTGACCGTGCCGTCGGCAAGCTCATAGGACATCCTGTCCTCCTTCTTTACGCC
>JBAQFY010000314.1:0-12538 GCA_049287505.1 Sedimentisphaerales bacterium
TGCCGAGTTATGTTCTTTTGGGCCATTCCACAGTGATATTTATTTTGAAAAGAGTTGTGATATTGGGTCTGTTTAATACGAGATAAAAAATCCCAGTTTGGCAACAGACCCTTTCGCGGGAATGACATAGAGTGCGGAATAAATGCACTAAAGTTTTAAGTGCCTAAAGTTTAGAACCCGTTATTTACTTTAGCTCACTTTAGGCGCTTTCCTTGCTCAAGATGGATTTTGCAAGTTCGCCGGACGAATTTCTGTAAACTGCTTCCAGTTTGCTTCAATATCATCCATTGCTTTCATGTCGCTATGAATATATAGCCCGTAGCGAAGATGCAGAGGTTCACCCCGCCCCTCGGAGGGGCGGGGTTCATTCGGACGAATTTTCCTCGGTCCATCGAATGTTAGAGAAGCTCCCATCCAGCCGTCATTGCGGACATGAAAATAGGTGGGAAAGTTCGGATTGTCCGGATGGTCAAATAGCGTAACGCCTTCCAGTTTTTCATTTGTAACAGCACCGGAATAGTCAACCCATCTGGTTCGTTTCCAAAGAATCTCTTTTTCGTTGACTGCTCCCTCGGAGTTGCGAATCCTCCCGCCGCCGTCATTGACGCCGATGGTTTTGGCCATTCGGACACCGAGCATTCCAAAAGGGGTTTTTCCGAGTATAACCGTTGAGTCTTTGGCCTTGAATTCCATATCGATTATTAGCAGCCATTCAGAGTTTCCCAGAAGCAACACTGTTATTTGGCGTGTTTCTAAAAGCAGGACCTTTTCTTCGTTGGTTAGCCATTCGTTTTCTGTGACTATGGATGAACGTTCGCCGACGTCTTCAAATTTAACGATGCGTTTATGGCGGATTTTCCCGCTGCCACGGTCGCTCCAGAAACTTATTCCATCGACATCGTTGTGAGAAATCCAAACTGAATTATGGTGGCTGTGTGATTCCGGGTCGTGCGGGTGTCCCATCCGTGTGAGTGAATAGCCTGAAGGGCCGATTACAGGGAACAGAAAAGGACGATTAAGGCCGGGCCCAAAGTGGTATCGGGTAAGCTCTACACCCTCGCGCTGAAACGAAGCCTGATGGTAAGGCATTGGTATGACCTGCATGCGCGGAACCGGTTTTGGTCTCGGCAGCGCCACTTGCGCCCGCGTGTTTGTGCCCGTTAGAGACGCTAAAAAAATGAAAAATAGGGTTTTTATAACGGGCATACAGTAAGACATAGTTGAACCCTTTCGCTTTTATTAAAAGTGGGCTGAAAAAGAGATTATATTTTCCGGTTAATCAAACAATGCTTCTACAAATGTGTTAGTTCGAACTTTACAAAATCTTCCGTTTTTTCGTCGAAGCCGGCAAAATCAGCCGAACGACGAATATTCCACCAGATTGTAACTCAGCAAAGGTGTTACCACCTAATGCTCTTACGAGCCTTTGAACCAGAGCAAGGCCCAAACCGCAGTGAGTGCCTGTATCTGAGCGTGATGAGTCGTGACGCCAGAAACAATCGAATATTTGTGAGACTTGCTCATCGGTCAGCCGGCAGCCGGTATTAGAGACGGTGACTTCCATGGAATCATCTATTCGGCGAGCTGTTGTCCGGATTCGACCGCCTTCATCGGCGTATTCTACGGCGTTGTCCAGAACGTTCGACAGAGCGATGGAGAGGTTCCGGGGGTCTGATTCACATGTAAATTCGGATTCAATGGTATTATCATAAGTTATTTTGCGCTCGAGCGCCTTTTCTGAAAACGGCCTCCAACAGGAATTCGTGAGCTCGGCGAGTTGAATCTGCTCGGTGTGGAATCTAATTTGTTGAGCATCCAGTTTGGCAAGTGTCAGCAGATTGTTAACCATTGTCTGCATGTTTTCTACGATAGCGTGACAATCGGAAAGCACTCTTTTATACTCGTCATTGTCACGGGTGCGTGCCAGGGTTACCTCAATCGTGGAACGTAATCCAGTTAGGGGCGTTCGTAATTCGTGGGCGACATCGGCGTTGAACCGTCGTTCTCTATTGAACGAGGCCTCCAGCCGAGATAACAACTCATTGAGGCGGTTCTTAATCTGAACTACTTCTATAGGAACATTCTCAGTGGTGATTCGAGCTGTAAGGCTGTCTTCTTTAATGGATGCGATCTCGGCAGCGATGGCATTCAAGGGGCGAAGGCCCTGTCGGACCACAAAAGCAGCAATAAAAACCGATAGAGCAACTGTCCCGCCGGAGGCTACTATGAGAAGCCATTGGATGAAGTCCAATTGGCGGTATAGACCGCTGGCATCGCGAGCCACCGCTAAAGTAAGCGTCTGTTCTTTCGCTGGCTGTCGGCCACTTGCTTTGTCGCTGTCAGAGAGCCTCGGCGTGAACTTCAGACCGACGACCCGTCCGGGTTGGCTATTTCTGGTTTGTAATGCCTGAAAAACAGGCGTTCCGAGCGGGCCTTCAAGTCGCAAAAGGTCGTCCATACCCAAGGAAGGAGACCTCGCTGCTACAGTACCGTCATGTCGCCAGAGCTGATAATAGGTTGGGCGGTCCGGCCTTTGAAACTCAGGCATGTGCTGGACGTCGAGCTCTAAGTCTATCTCGTTACCATCCACCTCGACTGAGGCTGCTAATATCAGGGCCGTAGATGCCAGTGATGTATTGAACTGTTTGACCAGTGCGCTGCGAATCACGACGTATATGAGCAGGCTGAAGAGTGTCAGCAGCAGTATCATCCCGGCAATTATGCCGGTGAGCAAGCGAGCTCTAAGTGAAAAGGTCACGATTGTTCTCCCAAGAGGTAGCCACGACCCCGGACTGTGTGAATCAAGCGAGGTTTATTCGGTTGTTCGATTTTTTTTCGCAGATAGCCAATATACACGTCAACAACATTGCTGGATGCGGATGAGTTGAAATCATAGACGTGCTCCCATATATCTGTGCGGGATATTGTTTGTCCGGCCCGCATCGCCAAATATTCGAGAAGAGCATATTCTCTGGGTGTGAGCTGAATTTCCTCTCTACCTCGCCAGACTCTCTGCGAGGTGAGGTCTATATGCAGGTCGTTGACTTTGATGCGAGGATTCTTCTGGCTGTAGCTGCGACGGAGTAATGCTCGAACGCGCGCCAGCAGCTCTTCAAAGGCAAACGGCTTGACCAAATAATCATCGGCGCCGAGGTCCAGGCCGGTTACGCGGTCTTGTAATGTGTCTTTGGCCGTCAGAATCAGGACATGGGATTTTCGGCCTTGAGCTCTAATCTTTTTAAGGATTTCGAGGCCATCCATACCGGGCAGCATAAGGTCAAGGATAATAACATCATACTCATTACTCATTGCATACCATAGGCCCTCCTCTCCATCACCAGTGGTATCCACTGCGAAGCCGGCCTCGCGCAGCCCCTTCATAAGGGATTGCTGCAAAGGCCGATAGTCTTCTATAAGCAATAAACGCATCCGAAGCCTGCAATAAAAAAAAGCACCGTCGAGCAACAACAGTTCACAGCTCAACGGTGCTTATTTTAGCTGCGAGGGCCTTGTTTGTCATTACTTTTGTCGTTTCTGCTTGTCCTTGTCAAGGTCCTATTCGTTGCCGTGGTCATTTGTCCTCCGGTTTTCTCTTTTCGACCGCTTCTTCCACTTGGCGGCCATCCGGTGTCAGAAGCAGCTCGTGCCGACTATCACCTTTTTGGAACTTGACCTCATAGAGAATCGTTGTCTTCTTTTCAAACGCCAATTCAGTCTCCTTGCCGGCCGCTTTCCTGGCTACCTTCAGCGCTGCTGCCGGGACCTTGTCAATGCTTATCTGTTCCTCGATTTCCACCAGGTCGCCAGCGGGTGTGACCAGCACATCCATGTTTTCGCCTGAAGGGGTCTTCCACGAGCCCTCATAGAACGTGCTGCCGTGCTCAATTTCCTCGGCGAAGTTGGTGATATCAGCGCCGGCGGCCAGCTTCTTGAGCGCAGTTAGGGCGGCCGCCGGGACCTGGGCCTCTGTTACCTCGCGTTCGGCTTCGGTGGGCTGGACCGCTTCTGCGGGGGACGCTCGCTTGCCTTGGTCCTTGCCCTTTCTCGCATACGTGGCTGCACACAACATGACCGCGAGCAGAGTCATAACAGCAACTAATTTCAAGTGTTTCCGTCTCATTTTTTGTCTCCTTATTCAAAAAAGTTACGATTTTGCAGCCTGCCACAAAGTCAGGCCGCCCGGGACGTGTCGGCTTTATTAGCTGCGATATTAGCAGAGCAAAGATGAGAGAATTGTGAGAGAAATAAGTTTTTTAAATTTTTTGTAAATTTCAAATTCCCTCGACTATCCATCTAAGGGGTTTCGGTGAAAAATCCGCGTGGAAAATTGATTTTTCAAGGTTTTTCAGTAAGAGAGAATTGAGTTGTTTAAAACCGGATAAAAGGTCTGCGACTCTCCCGTATCTTTCTTTGTTTGCTCAATCAAATAATGCTTCTACAAATGTATTCGGGTCGAATTCTGCAATATCTTCGGGCTTTTCGCCCAGGCCGACGAATTTCACCGGTATATCGAGCTGGTCTTTAATGGCGATAACGATTCCGCCCCGTGCGGTGCCGTCAAGCTTGGCCAAGAATATCCCTGTAACGTTAATCGCTTCGGTGAACATCTTTGCCTGGGCAATTGCGTTCTGGCCGGTAGTGGCATCGAGAACCAGCAGCACTTCATTTGGAGCGTCAGGGATTTTGCGGGCTACGACATCACGAATTTTTGTCAGCTGCATCATCAGGTCCTTTTTTGTGTGCAATCGCCCGGCTGTGTCGAGAATCAGGATATCTGCGTTTCTTGCGGCAGCAGCCTCACAGGCATCGAAGGCGACGGCAGCCGGGTCGCCGCCGGTTTGGTGCTTTACGATTTGGACTCCTATGCGTTCAGCCCAGATGGACAATTGCTCTACGGCGGCGGCACGGAACGTATCGCACGCGGCGACAATGACCTTCTTATTGTTTTGGCTCAATATATACCCGAGCTTGGCGATACTTGTGGTTTTGCCGGTGCCGTTGACGCCGGCGACCAGGATAACGGTCGGGCCGGACTGGGCCAGATGTAGTTGTCTGTCGCGGACAGGCCAATAGCTTTTAATTTGCTCTTTGAGAAACGGTACGATATCGTTGGTCTTTGCGATTTGCCTGCTGCGATAAGCTTCTCGCAGCTCCGATACGAGCTTATCGGTTGTTTCGACGCCGATGTCGTCGCTTATCAGCGTTTCTTCCAGCTCGTCGAGCAGTTTTTCATCGATATTTCTGCCGAGACTCAGCACAGACGAAAGTGAGCTGCTGATTTTGTCACGTGTTTTGCCTAATCGGTCTTTGAAATATCCTGCCGTTTTGGTGAAGATTCCCATAGCTGTTTGCCTTTCGCTAAAAATCCTTTCCGGCCTAGTTAGAAGCAGCCGTCTTACTTCTAACGATACTAATACAGTTCTGATAGTATCGTGATTTGTGAAAATTTCAAGTCCGGCTAAGGTTTAATTTTCCTGGCCTTTCGCTGGTCACGAAAAAAGTTCGCAATTTTTTGTTTTTTGCTGCTAACGTGATAATTTTCTTTGACAAACCGAGCGATTCAAGTTAGATTTTCCACTACTGTCCCACACTAATTGAGCATAAGCTCACACCTGATTGGTATGGGATTTCGGCGTTGTGAGAATTTTGGAACCCCGTTCTGCAAGTGAGGATTGAAAATTGCAAAATGGGAAACTTTTGACAGGGATGTTTTGATGAGCAATTGATTTTTGTATATAGCATCGATTCACAAAGGATGGTGACGTGGCAGTTCGCGAAGTTGAAGATATTTTCGCTGATATAATCGACCGTACAAAAGCGCTTGACCCTGCCAATGCCCGCAAGTGGTTCGACAGTTTAACGGTTTTACATATGAGCGGCGGTTCACTTGGAATAGGTTGTCCCGATGAAGCAACCGTTCAGTTTTTGCGGGACAATTGCAAAAGCAGTTTCACACGGGCAGCCCAGCAGATAACCGGCCATCTTGTCTCGGTGTATTTCGAGGTTGAAACGAACGAAAAACCCGATAGAGATTCTCCCCGCTTCCCATCCGGACCTAAAGAGGCCGTTTTGCAAAAGAAGAACAGAATCGAAATTCTGAAACTTCATCCTGATTATACCTTTGATAGTTTTGTTGTAGGCCCGAGTAACCGCCTTGCTCATGCAAGCTGTGTTGCGGTGAGTCAGTCGCCCGGAAACACCTATAATCCTCTTTTTATTTACGGCAATTCCGGTCTGGGAAAGACCCATCTTTTGCACGCCGTTTGTTTCGAGGCCCAGCGAAAATCTAATGGTGCCGTGATTCAATTCTTAAGCTGTGAAGATTTCGTCAACAGATTTATCAGAGCGATAGAGGAAGGGGATTTGTCCGGTTTTCAAAGCCAGTTTCGCACTGTCGATATGCTGGTAATCGACGACGTTCAGTTCCTGCGCGAACGCGAGCACAGCCAGGAGGAATTTTTCCACACGTTTAATGCCCTTTACAACAACGGCAAACAAATCATCCTCAGCGCCGACAGCCCGCCGGTGAAGATTCCCTCACTCGAAGCGCGTCTTATCAGCAGATTCAACTGGGGCCTGGTTACGAGGATCGACCCTCCGAGCTACGAGACACGAGTTGCAATCGTGCAAAAGAAGGCCCATCTTCGGGGCCTCAGAATTTGCGATGAAATAGCAGAATACATCGCCCGCAAGGTGCACGCAAACATCAGGGAATTGGAAGGTGCATTGACAACCATTTATGCCGTGGCGACTACCACCGACAAAGTAATTGACCTCGAATTGGCTCAGAGGGCTCTGGAAGGACAGATTAAAGCGGCAGCCAGACATATCAGTATCACAGATATTATCGAAGTTGTAACGAGCCATTTTGACGTTCGGCTTGCCGATTTGCAGAGCAAAAAGCGCAGCCAGAGCATTACTGAGCCGCGTCAGATTTGCATGTACTTAGCCAGAAATTTAACCAGGCACAGCCTCGAAGAAATTGGAGGCCATTTGGGGGGGCGAGACCATACTACAGTTATGCACGCCTGCAACAAGATAAGCCAGGCCCAAAAATCCGACCCTAAAATGCATGCTTTATTGGGTGAATTGACAAAACAAATCACACAAACGCCGCAGGCTTGAATACTCCGGAATCTATGTCGTAGCGAGACATAATTAGGCCGACTCTAATTATGGTTTATTATCGAATTTAACATATCCAGGTGGTCAGAAAGCAGCCGGGTTATCAAGAACTTCTGTCTGACTGTTTCCCTTGCATTTTCGCCCAGTTTTTTAGCGTCATCAGGATTCTTAAGTATGTGGACAATTCTGTCTGCAAAACCTTCTGTGTCTTTGGGCTCTAACAGAAAGCCGCCTTTACCATCCTCGATTTGCGAAGGTAATCCTCCTACATTAGAGGCAACAACCGGTTTGCCTTTCCAAAGTGCCTCAGTGACGGCAAGACAAAAACCTTCTTTTAAAGATTTTTGTATTATTACGCTTGAAAATCTTTGAATAGAATTTACCAGAATATTGTTATTTCCGATAACGAATATTACATCCCCATTATTCACCAGCTTTTTGGCTTTGCGGTGAATCTTTGTGTACATTTGCATACCTTCAGGGTCATCGCTGGCAAGATTGTAGCAGAATACCAGCCTGCAATCGCACTTTTCTTTGACTCTTGCAAATACGTCCAGCACGCCCTCGGGGTCTTTCCATGGGTCGAGTCTGGAGACTTGAGTAATAATCGGTTTATCTGTAGGTATCCCGGCTTTTCTTACATATTTCAGTATTGTCTTTTCGTCCAGCTCCTTATTTTTCAGGTTAAGGGGATTTATGGCCGGGCACATTATTCTTTGGTCAACAGGCAGGTCATCTTTGATATATTTTTCGCTTGATATCACAATCTGGTCGTATTTGAGCAAAAAGCCTTTGAGGAAGTCCCAAAGTTTTTGATGCGGGTCGGTAAGGTCAATGTGGCATCGCCATATCCAGGGCTGCCGTTTTCTATATGGCCTAATCAGTGGAAGAGGTTGAGGGTCATGCACTATTACACAATCATGATATAAGTGAGTAAATTTTGCAAAATGTTCGTTAAACTCAAGATATAAGCGTATTTTTCTTTCTGACAGATTCAGATTTGCTCCTTGCAGGGCATTATGAAATTTCTTGGTTATGTTGAAAAAATCCGGACTTCCATGTAGTATTCTCCAGCCACAGTCTATACCCACGTCATTCATTAAAAGCACGAGAGAATGCAAAATCTCGGCGACGCCGCCACCCTGATATGTTGAATTTACGTGAACAATGTGCTTACCATAAAGCTTCCTTGCTCTTGCATAAATCTCTGCTAAAGTTTTATCAGATACTATACCTCGAAAATCTTCAAGTCGTAACATATTCAACTCCTGTTAATTCTTTCAGCAATAACCTGATTTCCTGCACTGTATCTACATTGAACCGAGCTTTTGAAATATTTCTTCCCACTTTTATGGAATATGCGTCATTCGGCATAACAGCAAACATTTCTTCATCGGTATAATCGTCTCCGGCCGCCAATAAGAAGTCCCATTTTTTTTGAGAGATCCAAAGTTCTGAGGCTCTGCCTTTGTTGATATTATGATTTTTAACTTCGAGAATCTTATTGCCTTCGAATACACCTACGCCCAGGTTCTCCGTTAGATTCAAGAGTGCTCCTCTTAATTCCTGAGTTCTAATATAGGCCTGCTCAGGGTCGGCTCTTCGGTAGTGCCAAACAAGTGAAAAGTGCTTATCTTCGACAAAAGAACCGGGAGTTCGGTCAGAATATAGCTCAAGAATTGGTTTGATTGTGTCTTTCCAGTCCGACATGTAAGGTTGTGTACACTCCCAATCTTTGCCTTTTCGTCTGACCCATGCTCCATGTTCGGCTACCAAAGCCACATTGAGATTGCCCAGCCATTTCACTAACGTTTCTTTATCCCGCCCGCTTATTATGACTATAGTATTGTTTGAGCTGCTCGATAAGCCCTTCAACAGACTCATAATTTCTTTATCCGGCCCCGCCAGTGCCGGCTTGCCTCTGAAACCTACGAGCGTGCCGTCATAATCGAGCAGAAGCAGTCTTTTCCGGTTTTTGGCGTAGTCACTAATTAGCTTTTGCCTTGCAGGTTCGGATAATTTGCGAACAAGAAGCTCCTGCTGAGTACGTTTAATATCGGATAGAGCGTTTAAGAAGTCGCTGCTCCATTTTGAAAGGTCATAGCGTCGCAGTCTTTCCTGCATTAACCTATTTCGCTCAATCTGCTCCAACATAGGCATCTCGAGGGCATCTTTGATGGCCTGAACAATTGCTTGTTTATTATTTGCGTTCACTATCAGGGCCTCACCCAGCTCACTTGCCGCGCCCGTCATTTCGCTAAGGATTAAAACACCTTTTCCGGTTGTCTTTGTTGCTATGAACTCTTTGGATATTAGGTTCATTCCATCCCTTAAGGGCGTCACCAGAGCAACATCGGCAACGTTATAAAGCGCTGTAAGTTTGTTAAAGGGGAGGAAGCGGTACAGGTACCAGACGGGCATATAGCCGATGGCTCCGTGCTCACCGCTGACTCTTCCAATAAGCTGCTCCAGTTTTTGCCTGAGCTTCTTATAATCTTCCACTCCGGTACGCGAAGGAACAGCCACCATAATTAAAGTAACTTTGCCCTTATATTTGGGATTTTCAGACAGGAATAAATCGAAAGCTTCCAACCGCTGAATAATGCCCTTGGTGTAGTCAAGTCTGTCTATAGATAAAATGATTCTTCGTTTTCCGATTTTGGCAAGGGTCTTGTTTACTTCCTTCTTAATGCCGGCGTCGTTAATAGCTTCGGAGTATTTTTCGTAATTTATCCCCATTGGAAATGCATCGACCTTAACAATGCGATTTCCGATGTTGACCTTGTTGAGAGTGTGTTCGAGCCCTGCTATTCTACAGACGCTGCTGAGAAAATGTCGGACGTAGTCGTAGGTGTGAAATCCTATCAGGTCGGCTCCCAACAAGCCTTCTAAAATTTCTTTGCGCCAGGGTAAAAGACGAAATAGCTCAAACGAAGGCCAGGGGATGTGCAGAAAAAAACCAATTTCAAGACCCTCGAGCCTCTCCCTGAGCAGTTTTGGAAGTAACATTAATTGATAGTCGTGAACCCAGATATTGTCTGCGACTTTGACGACTTTCATCACCTCATCGCAAAAAGCCTGATTTACCTGTTTGTACGTATTCCAAAATTTTTCTTCGTACGCTGCTCTCTCTGGAAAGTAATGAAAGATTGGCCAAATCGTTTTGTTACAGAAGCCAAGATAATAACGGTCGAGTTGTTTCTTAGAGAGAAATATTGGCAGGCAGTTTTCGGCGTCCAGACTTTCTCTGATTTGCATCTTGTCCCTGGCGGCCAGCTTTTCATTTGTTATTCCCGGCCATCCCAACCAGAGCTTCTCGTAAGAATCCGAAAGCGAAGATAGTCCCGTTGCAAGACCTCCCGGACTGGGGCGAAAGTGAAATTTTCCTGTTCGTTTTGTTATATTGAACGGCAGCCTGTTTGCGACAATAAGTAATCTACCCATAATTTTATCTCTTATTCGATGGTATTGTCGATGGTGCAATAAAAGGGGCGAAAAAATAAAAAGCCCATGGTATTAAGGGCACAGTTTTTGTTTTTTGTTGGAACAATAACATAACTTTATATCAACTATAGCAAACGCACTGATAATCGCAAGGTTAAAAACGCGCAAAAAGTAATTATGGAGAAAAAAGTTTTGGGTAAATGTTTTTTTTGGAACAATGACCTTATGGTATGGCTGCGCATTTTGTTTTTTAATGGCCTGAAAAGCTATTTTGCGATAACATATTACGCATATCGTCTTGTTGATTATGTGTTGAATTTTTTGTATGTGTTGTGCTTATTCCAAAGTAGATTTAATGAAACATGCGACATACTCAATATGAACTAAGAAGCAAAAGCAAGCTGGTGAGCAAGGAGAAGAGAGTTTGGCGTTGGAAAAGAACACAAAGAAGTCATTTCGATTAGCTCTGATTGCATCGGAACATACGGTCTCTGAATACTCAATATTCTTGGAGCATCTGTTAGTTGGCTTGGCGGACGAGTCGATACCTGTGGCTTTGGTTTGTCCGCCGGGCTTCGATGCGGACTCTGTGCTCACCGGCGTTGCTGAGGTTATCAGCCACCCGGTTTTTGAATTGCCGTTGGCCGGGCATCTAAATAGAAGGCTGCTTGTCGAACGGCTTGCAAAATTTAAGCCTACTGTTTTACACTGCCTGTGCGAAAGCAAAGCATTACTTACAAAGCGATTGGCTCGTCGATTGGATTTGCCTTATGTGTTGATGGTTAATTCCCTTACCAAGCATTTGGTTCGGTTTTCTGTGTCATCGAGGCTTTGTGCAAAAATCATTACCCCGGCCAAAAGTATCGCTGCTGATATTGCCGGTGCCTTTCCTCGCTTTGCCGAGCGAATTGAGCAGATAAATGTCGGTACTTTTGTGGCCGAAAGCGTAGGATGTTTTTCTGAGCCTTCTCGCTCTGTGACTATTGTCATGACTGAACCTTTGGATAATGCGGATAGTTTCGAGAATTTATTTGCTGCGCTCAGGCACCTGATGATTGACGGTTATGAATTTATGATGATTGTAACCGGCGGCGGACGGGCCGAAGGGCAACTGTGGAAATTGCTGGCTGCACTCGGTCTTTTGCAGACCGTTACTATTGTTCCGAGATTAAGGCCCTTGCGGTCGGTTCTTGCCGTAGGCGATATTTTTATACAGCCTCAGCCTAACTCTGCCTTTAATCCTTTGTTGTTAGAGGCGATGAGTGTCGGTTCCGCTGTCGCAACCTGTAAAGGCGGCGTAGATGATTTGATTATTGAGGACCAGACTGCTGTGGTCTTTGACCCGAATGATGAGCTTAGCATAGTAGGCACGCTGCAGCGTCTGTTAGACAGGCGCGACTTCGCACGCAAAATCGCCAAAGCTGCACAGGATTATTTAAGACAAAATCACACCGTCAGCAAGATGATTTCCGCTACACTCCAGAGTTATCACGAGGCACAACAGTGGCTGAAAGAATGAAGATTTTTAGTTTAGCAGGCCGTAGTCTTTCAATGTTTGTTCGAGGATAGCTTTTTTATTCTCTTCCAGCGGTGTCATCGGTAATCGCAATTCGTCGGAGCACATATTGAGCATTGCCATTGCCGCCTTGATTGGTATCGGGTTGGTTGCCAGGGTAAGCATGCTTTTGCACAGCATAAACAGTTTGTTGTGCCATTTCAGGGCTGAGACAAAATCTCCTTCAAGGATTAAATCGGTCATCGCTTTGACATCGGCAGGTACAATGTTAGCCACTACGCTGATGACTCCCTTGCCGCCAATCGAAGCTAAAGGCAGCGTGAGCGAATCATCGCCTGAGATGATGGTTATATCACAGCGGGTTGCAATTTCGCTGGCCTGGTCCATACTGCCGGTCGCTTCTTTGATGGCGACGATATTTTCAAGTTCGGCTAAACGTGCGATAGTCTCCGG
>JBAQFY010000315.1:0-11954 GCA_049287505.1 Sedimentisphaerales bacterium
GCTTTGAGCAGTACGACCGCTCTTGATTCCCAGGGCATCTCGCCCCAGTCTTTCTTAGCCTTTTGGGCTGCATCGACTGCCTTGATAGCAAATTCTGCATCGGCCTGGTGATACCTGCCTAACAGGTGCTGGTGGTCGTGCGGACATCGGATATCTGCAAGCTTGCCGTTACGCACTTCCTCTCCGCCGATTATCATCGGCACTTCTACCTGCTCGTTTAGCATTTCTTTGAGCTTAGCAGACAATTCAGCACGTTCCGGACTGCCCGGTGCATATTGCAGGCACGGTTCATTGATTGGTTGAGGGATGTGAAAAATACCGTTAAACATATGTGTCTCCTTGTAATAAGAGTTTGAAAATTTCAGAACCGACGAAAACGGGTATTCTCCACCATTACTGCACAAAAGTCAACCTTCACCCAAATCTTTTTACAATTACCTTTTGACTGCCGACTTTTCCCTTTAAAATACGGGGACAAGAGCTTATAATGCCTTTGTATCTACGTTTTTGGGAAAGAATGGACGCTTGGAAGAATATACGGAATGAATAAAAAGTGCTCCATTGTCTTGAATGTTTGCTCTCTACTGGCTGTCCTTGCTCTGGCCGGCTGTTATGAACCCACGGAATATCCGGAGATAGTTACCACACTACAATCGCCACTGTCGCAAGAGCCGCTGCCATTTGTAATTCCAGGCCAATACAATATTGTAGGTACATCGGTCCGGCGCCTGCCGATTTTATCCTTCGTGCTTGGTCAAGGCCCGGATGTAACCTTTATCCTGGCGACAATTCACGGTGATGAACCCGCTGGAACACCTCTGGTACGGCATTTAGGGAAATACCTCCAGCAAAATCCACACCTGATGGCTGGACGAACGGTTGTGCTCTTATCAGTAACCAATCCTGATGGTATGGCCTATAACAGTCGTTACAACGCCAACGGCGTGGACCTGAACCGCAATTTCCCTGCTGCCAACCGTGTTAATAACAAACAGTCCGGTACAACTGCACTTTCTGAGCCGGAAGCCCGCGTCATTGAACAACTAATCGAGCAATATTCTCCTGACCGCATTATTAGTATTCATCAGCCGTATGGATGCATTGACTACGATGGCCCCGGCACAACTCTGGCTGTTCGAATGGCTCAATATTGTGATTTGCCTATAAAAAAGCTTGGTCCCCAGCCCGGCTCGCTCGGCTCATACGCTGGAGTTGGTATGGGGATTCCCGTTATAACCTTCGAGATGCTGCAAGATGACTCAGAGCTCGATTCGGAAACCCTGTGGCGGCGATATGGAAAAGCACTCATGGCCGCTATCCTCTATCCGGTCCCGGTCAAGTAGAAAAAGAAGGTGGATGAGCTTTAATCCATTTTAGACGGGTGGCACCTATAGCGGAGCTTGGAAATGGCCAGTTTGGAATTTAGAGCTAATTTTCCAGCAAGATCGCCCTGTATTCAAATGACAACCAGCACGTCATATGTTAAAAAGCGGCAGTCGTTTGTAGTAGTCAAATGACTATTAGCTTGATAAAATCCGCAAAAACATAAGTTCTTTCTTCGTTGCGACAACAACCAGCAAATTACATGTTATAGAGCAGTAGTCATTTGTAGTGGGTCAATACTGTCCGGTTATTTGATTTGGAAAATGTCATAACGATTTCAATAACATTAGGTTACAAGCAAAAATGAGTAAAAATTAAAATTTTGATAAATTGAGGGATGGAGGTGGTTGGTGCCTTCTGAAATATTATCGGACGTTGAAGTTGGTGGTGGTGGGGAGTGGTTAGGTGGGATGTGAGAGGAGTAAGCGGGGTGGGTTGGGGTGCATACTGGCCCTCTGTAGTATATCAAGGGAGTAGTTCTCGGGGATAAACTCCAGGACAGAGGACAGAGGACGGATGACAGAAGACGGACGATGAACGACGGAGTATGAAAAGAATATTGAATACCGAACAAGGAATATCGAATACCGAACCCCCACAAATACATTCGGGGCAAGCAAGGAATAATGAATGATGAAGGGTGAGTGGTGTCTCGATGCTGGATTCCGCCTCCGGCGGATAAATCTCGATGCTCGTAAGAGGGTGAGCGGCTTAAATATTATCGGACGTTGCATTTGAGGGGGAGGTGGAGTTAGTCGGAGTGGTTTTTTGAGTCGGATAGGTGCGTAGATGAGTGAGTTGAATAGTGAGCTAAAGTGCCTAAAGTGAGCTAAAGTGCCTAAAGTGAACTAAAGTGAGCTAAAGTTGGATGCTGGGTGCTGGATTCTGGATGCTCGATGCTTGATACTCGATGCTGGATGCGAGAGACCAGAGACGAAATTGAATTGACATGGATGGATTATGTAAGTGTTGTTAACCACGGATACCCGCCTCCGCGGGCACAAGTTACACAGATTAACGCGGATTTGATAGTTTTGACCCCGGCTTGTGGGTGCGCAGGAGCTCACCCTGGAGGCAGGCTGGAATTGCGGGCTTGGATTTTATTTTTAGGATTTTAGAAGTGGATTAGAGAAGGTTATTTTCTTTGGTGCAGCCGGATAAGGGGAGGTGAAAAAGTATATAGTCCTTTTGATTAGTCAAAAGGACTATGTGCATATATAAAAGTACGTGGTTTGGGATAAAGATTCAGAATTGGGAATTTGAAATCGGTTGGATGATGTTTGCCTTGCGGAGATTCTAAAAGTAAAATGATGTTGGCGGATTTGTTAGTTTTGACCCCGGCTTGTTGGTGCGCAGGAGCTCACCCTGGAGGCAGGCGGGAATTGAGGCCTTGGTTCGTATTGCGTATCCCGATAAAAGACATCGGGACAGGTGTCGTATTGCGTATTGCGTAACGGAGATATAGCGGCTAAAATGGGGTGGAAAATTTGAATGCGGTGTGGGTTTTGTGTGGCTTGAAAGTGAAAGTTGGGAAGGAGATGAATTGTGGGGAAGGTTAGATACAAAAGCTAAAGATCTTTGAAGTTATGTAATGGGATATAGTAATAATTATGTGCCCTAAAACGGTAAAAAAGGAGGTTTTGATATGGGTAAAGTACCACGGGTCTTCATTTCCTATTCTCATGACAGCAAAAGTCATAAAGATTGGGTTCTAAACTTATCTACAAGACTTAGGAAGAATGGTGTAGATGTAGTCCTTGATCAATGGGATGTTAAATTGGGTAGCGATATAGCAAAATTTATCGAGCAGGGATTATCTGAATCTGATCGCATCATTATGATTTGCACTGAAAATTATGTGGAAAAAGCGAACGTTGGCAAGGGTGGTGTTGAATACGAAAAGATGATAATGACAGCGGAGTTAATGAGAGATCTAGACTCAAATAAAATAATCCCTATGCTTAGAAATAATAACATAAAAAAAAACTCCAAAATTTATCGGAGGAAGGCGGTATATCGACTTTAACTCAGATAAAGAGTTCGAGAAGAAATATGAGGAGTTAATTAGAGACATACATGATGCTCCTTTAATGCCAAAACCTCCATTAGGAGTTAATCCATTTATAAAAAGCGAACAGCCAGAAATAAAGCCTCTGAAATTTCAAAGTGGCTCCGAAAAATACATATCACCATCTTTGAAGGGCAAGGTTACATTTGATTATAGTAATAATAACGGAAGCTATATAATCGGAGCTGGTGATTTAGCCTTTGAGACTCACTGGTCAAAGGCAGGTGATACCTCAATCCATACAACTAATTACGGGCCCAGTATTGCCGGTATCGGGCTTGCGCTTGATGCTAAGGAGATATCCGAAATTAGTGATGCAACTCAGTGCGATATGTCGTCTAAATACAGAACTCCCAGAGAAGGCGAAATAGTAGTAGCCAGAAATAAGAATGGTTATTATGCTGCGATGAAAGTCCTGGATGTCAAAGACCGAACAAGAGACGACGACAAGGATGAACTGACTTTTGAGTATGTTATTCTGAGCAATAGAAAGGCAGATTTTAGGCAATCATATTAGTTTTTATAAGCTTCACATAATGGGGTGCTGCACCGGACGTGTTGGCGCACGCCAGTGAGCTTAACCGTTACCAGAAACCAGTCGGTTCGCGAACAAATAGCTCAAGTTGTGTTAAACAAATCTTGTAGGTTTAGCTGGAATGGTTATAATTTGGCTGGTTTTACGCTGGCATGGGAAAGTTAGCGACGGAGATAATGTATGACGGAAAACGTTTTATACTACGGTGATAATCTTGATATTCTACGGAGGTATATAAAGGACGATACGATAGACCTCATATATCTGGACCCGCCGTTCAAGAGCAATCAAGATTACAACGTTTTGTTCAAAGAGCAAAACGGTAGTCGTTCAGCTGCTCAAATTAGGGCCTTCAAAGATACCTGGCGATGGGACAAGGCCGCTGCTGCATCGTATCAGGAGGTTGTGGAAAGAGGCGGCAAGGTTGCACAAGCCATGCTCGCATTTAGAACGTATCTTAGCGAAAACGATGTAATGGCGTATCTTGCGATGATGGCGCCACGGCTTATTGAGCTACACCGAGTCTTGAAGGATACAGGTAGTATATACCTGCATTGCGATCCGACTGCATCTCATTATTTGAAGATGTTAATGGACGCAGTGTTTGGCGCCGGCAATTTTTGCAACGAGGTCATTTGGCATTATCGAAAGTGGCCTGCCGGAAAGTATAGTTTTCAAAGAAACCACGATGTACTGCTTTTTTATTCCCGGTCAGAAAGCCGCAAAAGAACTTTTAACCAGCTATTCATGAAGCGCACGCCCTCGACACTGAAACGGTTCGGGACAGCCAAGATTGTCTCCGGCTATGACAAGTCAGGTCGGCGTTTGCCTTCCAAAACTGAGAATGAGGCTTCGGCTGGAGTCCGGCAAGACGATGTTTGGGAGATAGGGCGTGTCCCCCCTATCAAGCAACTGTTCCCAACCGAAAAGCCAGAATCACTTTTAGAGCGGATTATTACAGCCAGTAGTAACGAGGGTGATATTATTCTCGACCCATTTTGCGGATGCGGTACGACAATTGCTGTCGCCCAGCGCCTAAAGAGACGTTGGATTGGTATCGACGTCACTCACCTGGCAATTACGCTTATAAAGCACCGTTTAGCGGATGCATGGGCACATTATAAGGCACCAGGCTCGAAACCTCAGTATAAGTTCGTTGGTGAGCCGAAAGACCTTTCTGGCGCGCAGACGCTTGCCGAAGAAGACCCATACCAATTTCAATGGTGGGCCTTGGGATTGGTAGATGCTCGGCCTGTTGAACAAAAGAAGGGAGCAGACAAGGGAATCGACGGTCGGCTTTATTTCCACGATGAAGCTGACAGCAAAAGAGCGAAGACTAAGCAAATCATATTCTCCGTGAAGTCTGGACACATATCGGTATCACATGTGCGAGATTTACGGGGCGTCGTAGAACGTGAAAAGGCCCAGATTGGCGTATTAATTTGTATGGAGAAGCCGACAAAGGCAATGCGGACTGAAGCGGCGAGCGCCGGGTTTTACAAGTCGCCTTGGGGAACCAAGCATGCTACAATGCAAATCCTTAAAGTAGAAGAACTACTGAGTGGCAAGACTGTTGATTATCCACATTCGGAGGGAGTGAATGTAACGTTCAACAAGGCACCAAAAGCCAAAGGTAAAAAAGAATCTCATCCAGAACTTAAATATCCAGAGGAATAGAATCCCGCCCCCGACCGGAGTCGAGGGCAAGATCGCAGGGCAGGCGGGGCTTCGATAGTTAATTGTTTAATTGGTGAATTAGAGATTAGTAAATTGGAACGAAAGCAATCCTGGTCTCCTGTAGTAAGTCAAGGGTGTAGTTTTCCTGTTGCGAGTTGGGTGAGTAGCTCCCAGGGATAAACTTTTAGGATAAACTCCAGGGCAAGCCCCACCCTACTTATGTAGCAGGGCTTACTAATAAGCTGGTATCTGAACGCACCTCAGCATTCTGTCGTTTTTGCTCGAGAAGATAATCTATTATATCCGGCCTGCTGATAATTCCGACCAGCTTTCCTTGTTTCGATACTACCGGCACTCTTCTGAAATAGTTAATCATCATAAAATCACACACACTCCGCAAGTTTTCGTTCTCCCTGTAGGAGACCGCCGGCCGTGTCATAAAGAAGCCGACTGTTTGATTTTTCTCATCTTCATCAGCGTAAAACAGCCTGAGTATATCTTTTTCAGTAATTACCCCCACCAAAGTCATATCATCTTCGATGACCGGCATACCGGTAATATCATTTTTTCTCATAATCTCCATTGCTTCGTATATCGGGGTGTCTTTTTTGACGCTGACTACGTTTTTTGTCATAATGTCTTTTACCTTGAGCATCTGGTGTCTCCTTTCTTGCCTGCACCCCCGTGCTTTCTTGCGAAAGCAAGAACGGGGGTGACGCAGGCACAGGTGGCAATCTGTTTTGTACGATAACGATCTTTTTCACCGAGGTTGTAAAGACTCATTGTGAGCTTTGTTTTCAGGAGCTTTGGGCTGAGGTTTTTCCTCCACTGGTGGTTTGGGTTGTTCGATGCCTAATGTCTCTTCTATCCCTGCAATTCGCGCCGAAAGCTTTGTTAGTTTATCATCGATGGAATTTAATTTTTTTATGACTTCTTTGAGGTCTGCACCAATCCGAATTGAATTCCTTTCTGTCAGGTCCATATATCGTTCCATCAGACTCTCATAAGCATCTATGGCGCGGACCGCATCGGTTCTGTACTCGGGTACGGAAATGCGAGGCTGGAGCTCGTAAGTTTTTGGGTCACCCTGAATTGATGTGGAAAACCAGACCACCGTTATACAGCATATAACAACAGCTCCAACGGCTAATAAATTCTTTTTCGTTGTCATCGGCTTATCTCCTTTTTCGCACCCTTAATGATTTTGGACGGTCTTTTTATTTATCGGCAGAAAAGCGGCTTGAGATATTGAATGCTCGAGAAAAATTGCATTTGGGTATGTGGATGCAAGCGGTAGTCAGCTTAGTTGAGCTTAGAGCCTATCCAAATAACCCGCCCTATTGCGGCCTGCTGCAAAGCCCGATGCCTGCGTTGTCGGTGAAAAAATGTTCTCAACGTGGAGAAAACCACGCCTGGCGAGCATTTTTGGCCTGCCGCCTTGGCCTCGAACTTTTCGCTCGGCCTCATAACGACCCGGTTATTCGGATAAGCTCTTATTAAATATGGTGATTCCGATAAATTGGAACAAAAAGTATATTTAAACCTGCTTTGTAAGAATCAGACTATAAATTCAGGCTCTTTATGGTCTCTTCCGATGATAGCTCCGCATAGCAAATAGCGGTATCAGCCGCACCGTAATAAATCTTTAGCTTGTCATCTTCGCAGAGCAGACCGCAGCTAAATACAACGTTTCCAAAGAAGCCGTTACGTTCATAATCAGCTTCCGGCTCAAAAATTGGTTTTTCTGTCCTTGCGATGACCTTACACGGCTCTTTACTATCCAGCAATACCGCCCCAAGACAATAGCGATTATTTCTGTCCACTCCGTGATAAATTTCCAGCCAGCCCTGCTCAATTTTGAAAGGTACGGCACCGGCGCCTATTTTTATCTCGTCCCAGCAGTCTGGGCGAGGCGCCATTAGGTAACGATGGTTTCCCCAGCAGCGCAGGTCAGGCGATTCTGCAATCCAGACATCCTGTTTTCCAAATAAAGGAGAAACGGGCCTGTGCAGAGCATAATACCGACCTTCGATTCTTTCAGGGAAAATCACCACATCCTTGTTATTGGGGCAGAAGATAACGCCGTGACGCTTAAAAGTAGTGAAATCCTTTGTGGATGCCAGACAGGTTGTTACTCCCGAAGGGCAAACCCCAACATAATTGATATAATATGTGCCGTCAATAAGGCTGATTCTTGGGTCTTCGAGGCCGAAGGTTTCATAGTCATTCGCCGGCTGAAGCGCAGGGCTATCTTCGATCTGAAAGCCGATACCGTCTTTGCTTCGTGCCAGCCTCAGATGTGAAATAGATGTCAAGTATGTCCCCCTCGGTGTTATTATTAACCTCGGGTCTGAAAAATCATTTTCCATGTCGGCTTTCAAGAATTCTTTTGTGATAAGCTGACCTTTACTAACATCATAAACAGAAGTTAGTACAATATCCGGATGTTTATTGATAGGCCTTTCAGCCGCCCGAAGAAGCAGGACAACCTCGTCTTTTAAACGAGTAACGCCGGCATTAAAGACGCCGATAACTTCAAAGTCGTCTCTGGAAGGCTTAATGTCCTCCGGTTTAATTATAGGATTATTCGGTGACCGGAATACTTTCACTTCGTAACTTTTTTAATTCTGGACCTTCAATTAAAGACGCCCGACATTGGTATCAGACAAATTAGTTCTTAACAATAACGGCTCGTGGCAAACTCTGCAACAACTTCTTCTTTGTTATTACTGTCCTTACAATTATTGGACCGCTGCTTTCGACGAAAAGATATTGACTTGACTGTTCTCGATATGTTAGAATGTGTAAAGCCTATAAACTACGGAGGCAAAACCGCACTCAGCGGTTAAAATATAAGTGGGGAAGGGATTAGCTAAAATGCCTCGATTTATGAAAATCTCATTGCTTGGCCTGGTATTAACTGTTGCCTTGCTCGGCTCTCTTAGGGAGTCCTTGCGGACTGTGAAGGCCGACTGTCCGGCAGGGGACTTAAACGGGGACTGCCGGGTCAACTACCTGGACATTCAGGTTTTTGCCGAGCAGTGGCTGGCCCCTCCGGAAAGCCCAGCCGACCTCAATAAGAACGATGAGGTCGGTATGAGCGATTTTGCCCTGTTGGCCGAGCAATGGCACCAGACAGGCATACCACTGGCAATCAATGAATTTATGGCGTCCAATAGCAGTTGTATCCGGGACCCGCAGGGCCAATATGATGACTGGATTGAGCTCTACAATTACGGCACCGATGCTATTAATGTAGGTGGGATGTACCTGACAGACAACCTGTCTGTTCCGACCAAGTGGCGAATTCCCTATGGCAGTTCGGCTGTAACCACCATCCCCGCAGGGGGCTATCTATTGATATGGGCCGACGATGATACTCCTCAAGGAGTCCTTAGGACTACAGACACCGGTCTTCATGCGAATTTCAAGCTCGATGCGAACGGCGAGGAAATCGCCCTGTTCGATTCCGACGGCGGTACACTGATTGATAGTGTCGCATTTCCTCCACAGACTACTGATATTTCATACGGTCGCTACCCTGACGCTAACGATAGCCAACGCTTCTTTGGTTTCCCCAGTCCTGGACGGCAAAATATTAGTGCATTTTTTGGTGAGGTCGATGACACGAAGTTCAGCCACAGACGCGGTTTTTATGATAAACCTTTCTCTGTAACAATCGCTACCGAAACCAAAGACGCCATAATATATTATACCCTCGACGGTTCTGAGCCGTATAATACCACTGGTGGTGTACGGTTCCCGAAGGGTATCGTTTATAGCGGTCCAATCCCTGTCACCACGACCACATCTTTGCGGGCGATAGCCATCAAGCCCGGCTGGAAATCCACAAATATAGATACCCAGACGTATTTCTTTCTTGACGATGTCATCCGACAACCTGCTCGTCCAGCCGGTTTCCCTGCTAACTGGGGGCACTCCGGCAAAGGCGATTATGAGATGGACCCGCAAGTCGTCAACAATTCACAATATCGCAATACGATAAAGGACGACCTAAGAGCCGTCCCGACACTCTCATTAGTGATGGACAAGGATGACTGGTTTGGCAGTAAAGGCATTTATATCAACGAGTCTCAGGATGGTACTGAGCGAGCAGTTTCGATTGAGTTTATTGACCCGGGCAGCGGGGGCGAATTTCAGACTAACTGCGCAATAGCAATGCAGGGTGGTGTCAGTGGCGGAGGCACCAGTCTCAACAGGTGGAAGACGGACAAGCTTTCAATGCGGCCCAGATTCAAAGCCTATACGGACGATGGATCTCCTACCTGTGGGCCGACAAAGCTTAATTACCAGCTCTTTCGCGATTCTCCCACTGAGAGCTTTGACACCATCGTGCTCGACGCTGTGCTTAACCACTCGTGGCTACACCCCGACAGCGACCAGCGGGACACCGCTAAATATATTCAGGACCAGTATGTCGCTGACCTCCATAATGCTATGGGCGGTCATTCACCGCATGGATTCTTTGCCCACGTCTATATTAACAAGCTGTACTGGGGAATGTACTATATCCATGAAAGGCCGGACCATTCCTGGGCGGCGGAGACGTTCGGTGGAGACAAGGAAGAGTACGACGCCATTAAGCACGATTCCAGCGGTGTCATCAACAACGGTACCGGGGGCAGGGCCAGTGCGAATTACAACGCTATGCTCAGCGCTGCGAGCGCCGTGCAGTCCCAGCCGGCCAATCTCACCAAATACGAGGCGCTGTGTCAAAAGCTGGACATTGATGACTTCATTACCTATCTGCTTGCCAACTGGTTCTGCGGAAACCACGATTGGCCGCAGAAGAACTGGTATGCTACACATCGTAATCATCCGGACGGCCGGTGGCGATTCCATTCCTGGGATGCCGAGCACACCATCGAGGGAGACAACCAGGTCGGCAAAAGCCCAAGCGATATTCACAACAAGCTCAAGGGTAACGCTGAGTATCGATTGCGCTTTGCGGACCATATACACTGCTACTTCTTCAATGGCGGAGCACTGACGTACCCCAATACTGCAAATATGTACCAGAGGCGAATGACCGAGATTGACCGCGCAATCGTCGGCGAGTCCGCGCGTTGGGGTGACAACCGAAAATCCACCCCCTATACCCGTGAGGACTGGCTGAAATTCCAAAACAATAATATGCTCAACGGTTTTTTCCCCGGCCGCTCAACAACCGTACTGGGTTGGTTAAGAAACGCCGGGCTGTATCCCAACATTGATGCGCCGGTCTTTCGTATCAACGGCTCATATAAGCATGGCGGCCAGATTTTACCAGCCCATCGATTTTCTATGACTGCCACAACCGGCACAATTTATTATACGCTCGATGGCAGTGACCCACGCCTGCCGCAGACCTCACCAGGCATCAGTACCACTACCACTCTCGTGGCTGAGAATGCCGCCAAGCGGGTGCTCGTTCCAATCCGCTCAATAAGCAACAACTGGAAAGGCGGCGGGAGCTTTAACGACTCAAGCTGGCTAACCTGCACCGGCAGCCCGGGCGGCGTCGGCTACGAAGCCGGTTCGGGCTATGAAAACTTCATCAGCCTTGACCTTGAAGGCCTAATGTATAGAAAAAATGCCACCTGTTACATCCGCATCCCGTTTGCCTTTGATGGCAGCCCAGACGACTTCGACTTTATGACCCTGAAGGTTCGCTACGACGACGGTTTTGTCGCCTACCTCGACGGCATCGAGGTTGCCAGACGCAATTTCGCCGGCACGCCGACCTGGAGCTCCAGCGCCAGCACCAACCGCTCCGACTCTGAAGCCATCAACTTCGAGAACATAGACATCTCTGCTTACCTCGGTGCTGTGCAGTTAGGTTACAATATTTTAGCTATCCACGGCATGAATTCCTCCACTATAAGCTCCGATTTTCTCATCTCTGCCGAACTGTTTGCCGGCGTGAGCAGTTTTCCTGGCGGCGGTATCTCACCTGATGTATTCCAATATACCGGACCAATCACGCTGACTCATAGCGCCCATGTCAAGGCCAGGGTATTGAACGGCCGTATATGGAGTGCCCTTAATGAAGCGACCTTTGCCGTTGGCCCAATAGCAGATGACCTGCGTATAACAGAAATTATGTATCATCCGCAGAACCAAGATGAACCGGACGAACCAAACGAAGAATACATCGAGCTGAAAAACATCGGGGCTGAAACAGTTAATCTAAATCTGGCTAAATTCACGAACGGAATTGATTTCACCTTCCCTAATCTGGAGCTTGCACCTAATGAATACGTAGTAGTTGTTCAGGACCGAAATGCCTTC
>JBAQFY010000316.1:0-5697 GCA_049287505.1 Sedimentisphaerales bacterium
CTCGTTATCACCTGTGAATTGAACATAGGCTTTAGAGATGTTCTCACCCTTATCGAAGGGGATATTGAGGAAGCGCAAACCTATTATTTGTTTGTTGCCCGTCGCACCGTCACCTTCATACGGCATTTCAAGGTCGCTGCTGCCCTGATCATCACCGCCACCGACGATAGCTTCATTATCATCATTAGAAGAAGCGATATTTCTTTCTATCACAATGGCGCCAAAAACCGCATTTGAGCTGACAAGGCTAAACACCAAAACGAAAGAAACCAAATTAGACAGTTTCTTAGACATAATAGTCCTCCTTCACTCCGCCCCTCTGTCCACTTTGAGGGGCTGGGCTCACCACGGCCCGTCTTTGCCGCAATGCATCCGCCGCAAGGCGTCCCTTTCGGGACTGCGGATGACTAGCGGGGTTCAAAAAAGTTAAATAATTTTGCTTTGGCCACACACCAAAACACTCGATGTTTCCGATAAACATCGAAAATAAAAAATCGCAAATAGTTTATGTCTGCCCAGGATGACTTTTTACGATTTGCTGTTACCTCCTTCCTTTCCGTCGTGGCTCTCGTCGGGGCGAAGCCCGCCGCAGCCCGACGGCCACGCCGAGATAGGCAATAGCCGAATGTTGGTTGTTAATTGGAATGTAAGAATCTTTACTTGCGAAGCACACAGCACTTATGCTAACTCTGTGTATCGCATAATACACAATAACTCCTCCTCTATTCGGAAAGCATAAGGTTTACATACACCACAAGACCAATAATAATCAGGCTCAACTATTTATTTATACCATATTGGCAATCCTGTCGTCAAGAAAAATCAATCAAAAACGCTGATGCCTGAAAGCAAAAATCGAATTTTTCAAAAAAAAATTTACCTGCCTTGCTGACACCGAGTTGCGAGAATCGGGAACCGATAATCGAAGACTTTTTTCGCATCAAACACGCAGGTAGCTCTGATTATAGAAGACCAGATTGGTTAATTGGTTAATTGGTTAACTGGTTAATTGGTGATTAGCTACTCACTATTCACCACTCACTACTCACCAATTCCGTGGGGGAGAAAATTATTAAGGTTGTTTTGTCTTTTACAATTCCGGATTGCCTAACAAGGCCTTTGGTGGCTCTGGCCCTATTCTACCGCCGTATCCGCTATGGCTACCCCTTTCGCCGGATACCGCTTACCCAGGGTAAATACGCTATCGTGGACCCGGAAGATTACGAGCGCTTAAACAAATACAAATGGTATGCCAGCAAGGGTGGAAGCACCTTTTATGCCGGCCGTTGTGTCTGGGACCGCGTAAACAAAAAAAAACGCACTATTAAGATGCACCGCCAGATTTTAAACCCGCCTCATCCTTTCGTCGTTGACCATATCAACCGTAACGGCCTCGACAATCGAAATGCCAACCTAAGACCCGCCACCAAATCGCAGAACTGCATCAACAAACCATGCATCAAGCAAAAGGGCGCTCACTCGAAATACCACGGCGTAACCTGGCAAAAAAGCATAAAAAAATGGCAGGCACAGATAAGAATTAACGGAATACAAACGATAATCGGATACTTCGACGATGAAATCGAAACCGCAAAAGCGTACGATGAAGCGGCCGAAAAATACCACGGCGATTTTGCAGTACTGAATTTCAAATAAAAATATTTCGCTCCCAAACTTGTCCTGAACAAGTTCGAAGAATTTATTTGGTGAACTTTTTTCTATCTTCGGTATGGACCAAATAATGGTTGGCACTTCTCACAAGGCTGATAGCTGTATCCGCGCACTGCGATTGCAGCAGTTTTGTATATCTCTTTATCTTCAGGACCAATTTCGTTTACAGATACACAATCAAGTCTATGGCATAACTTCTTTCGTTTATCACACACAACTCCAACCTTGTTTTCATCCAAAGCTAATTTCGCACCTGCAGCACTTTCTATTATCCCCAACCTCACATTGGTCGTGAGTCTCAAATTCAGCTTCTTTTTCGCAAACGTAGCCTCATCCCAATCCGATGCCTCAAATTCTTTCTTCAACTCCCCACCTGTGTCCGTTTCCAACAACTGCTTCATTCGTTCTTCGTTCATCTCGCTAAGATAGAATTCTAACGGAGCATATTTACTTACAGTCTCTTCTTCCACTCAATTATCGTCAAATTTGCCGTAATCCTCTCACCGTTCTCGAGCTCTATTTCGCTCAACTCGTAGTCCTCCCTTGACTCCATCGCTTCCAATGGATCGATTTGCACGCCATCGTATTTGATCTTCACATCTTCGTAGAGGCTCATATACAAGGAGAAATGCTCCATCATCTCTTGGTGTGCTTCTTTACCGTCCAGCTTCCTAAATTCTTTTTGCATTTCGCTCACTTCAACCTCAGTGCCCGTTTCTTTGACCTTAGACGACCTCACATCTCCAATTTGGAACTCTAAGAGCCTATCGCTATACCCAGTTATCTCATACGTGAAAACCTGACCGTTAGATTCATATCGTGTCTGCCACCTAATTACTTTTCCGAGTGCGAACGCTCTAAACCGGCCCTTTCCTGCCTTTCCGTGAAGCAGACGCTCCCTTCCCCTCGTAGTTCGCGTTTTCTTCTTCCACGAACCACCTAAGTTCCCGAACGCTTCCACAGCTTCGGTATCTGGTAGCCCATGACCATTGTCGGTCACGACTACTGACTCAATAGACCCCAGACTGTTGCGATTTAAAGTCACCTTTACCTCATTCGCATTAGCGTCAAGCCCATTCCAGACGAGTTCCGCTATCGCCAGTATTGGCTTTTTCACGTGCGCAAGCGACTCCACGTGGTCATCCTGAACTTTCACAGTCACTGTCTTCATCTTATCTCTCTCCACTCAAACGGTATTACCTAACATTCACCATTTAACTAATTAACAAATTAACTATCGAATCTACCACAATTTAACCACTCACAAAATAATAGACTGTCCCGCACCGTCAAATGTTGATAGAAAAACGCAATTTCGTGGAAGTTTTCCGCTCTTGGGTACAGTTATTCTTAGAGACATAAAATAACACAAATGAACGCAAAAATCAAAAAATTTGTGCAATTTGTGGTTGCAAATGTGGTTTTCCGTGTATAATTGTTGTAAATATCTACCTAAGAAGAACTTATAGAAATTTTTCGCCAAAAATCCGAGAAACTGAATGTCGTAACGAATATTGCAATCGAATATCCGCTCACGGCAAAATAAATAATCAATAGACAATAATCAATTATCAATTGAAAAGCCCTCCGTATTCTTTTTTATTCGGCATTCTTTGTTCGATACCTGTCCTGAGCATGGCCGAAGGGGTCGAAGGATTCGATATTCCCCTTTTCTCTGCCATCCGCTCGCCGGCTGGTTCGGTCACAAATTAAGTAAATCGCGAGTTTTTTTTCTTGACCAATCTTAGAAAATGCCGTATCATAATGTAAAGTAAGCAACTGTTGACGAATGAGATTGTGGGTTGTCCCGTATCTTCCTTGATTCTTTAATTATTACTTTGCAAAGGGGCATATAAAAGGGGAAAGTATGTAACTCTTTTCTCTAACGGTAGTTAAGTTGCAAAGACACTTTTAGCGCCTGTTGTAAAACGGGGGACTAAAGTTTGATTTTGAGCATTTGATGAGGCGCTGAAAAGTGAATTTAGCGTGAAACGAAATCTGCTTGAAAAAGCGTTCGCTTACCGATGAGGGAGTGTTGGTATTGAGTATAAAATCAGCCCATTACGAGAAAATAATATATCTTCTAATGCCGAAGATGCCCCAATCAGAGGAGATTTTGGCACCAAGTAGCTGATTCTACGCTCTTGCGAAAAGGATTTCGTAACTCACAGCCGTTTCTTTGGGGCTTTCCTGCCTGAAAACCCGCAATTTACCCCTTGAGCGATATTTGTTAACACTATGAGAACTGCGAGTGAAAGGTAGGAATTATGAATATTCTGATGCAAATAGGGCCATCCACAGTATTCGGTGCGCTTGTTATTGGCCTTCTTCTGGGGGGTTGTCTGGTTGCCGTTGTTTACCAGATGGTTTCCAGGGCGAAGGCCAAAACCTTTGAGAATGACCTACAGCGGCAGATTGAGGGTGCTAAAAGAGAAGCGGAGAACATAATTAAGTCCGCTCAAATTGATGCTGCTTCCGAGACCATCAAGAAAAAAGAGCAATTTACAAACGAGGCCAATAAAATCCGTGCTGAGCAGCACGAAACCGAAATGAGATTGACCAAGCGCGAGGATTCACTTGACCGCCAGACAGAACTGCTCCAGCAGCGCGAAAAGGCATTAAAACAGCAGCAACAGGAGATAGATAGAAGACTACACAATATTGGTCTAAAAGAAAAACAGCTTTCTGTTCTGATGGCACAGCAGAAGAATCAACTGCTGAAAATTACCGCGATGAGCATTGATGAAGCCAAGGATCTGCTCTTGAAACGCCTCGAAGACGAGTGCGAGTACGAGATGTCGGCTTTGATTCAACGCAAGGTTGATGAAGCCACCGAAACAGCCGACGATAAAAGCAGGGAGGTAGTCAGTGCGGCCATTCAACGCTATGCCGCTGAGCATACCTGCGAAGTAACCGTCTCAACCGTCGAAATTCCGAATGACGATATGAAAGGCAGAATTATCGGCAGAGAGGGACGTAATATTCGTGCCTTTGAAAAAGCTACCGGCGTAGATGTGATTGTCGATGACACCCCTGGAATGATTGTCGTGAGCGGCTTCAGTCCCGTCAGGCGTGAGGTCGCCCGCCTTTCTATGGAAAGGCTTATCCAGGATGGGCGGATCCACCCGTCCCGGATCGAGGAGCTTGTTGCACAGACCAAAAAAGATGTCAACCATAAACTCCTGCAGATTGGTAAGGACGCTGCTGTCGAGACCAACATCAGAGGATTGAACAACAAGGTGCTGAGTTTAATAGGTGCTTTGAGCTATAGAACGAGTTATGGCCAAAATGTTCTTCGTCACAGTGTTGAGGTCGCTTTTCTTTCTCAGGCTATGGCCGATGAGCTTGGGCTGGACGGCTCGATAGCAAGACGTGCGGGGCTGCTCCACGATATCGGCAAAGCCATTGACCATGACGTTGAGGGCAACCACCCCACAATAGGGGCAAATTATCTCAAACGCTTCAACGAATCGAGCGTGGTGCTCAATGCCGTCGCTGGACATCATGGCGATATACCGGCGGATAATCCTTATACTCCGCTGGTTTCCGCCGCTGATGCAATCAGCGCTTCCCGACCTGGTGCCAGAAGAGAAACGCTCGAAAGATATATAAAACGACTGGAAAAACTTGAAGAGATAGCCGGCAGCTTTAAGGGAGTTGAAAGCGCATACGCAATCCAGGCCGGCCGGGAAATTCGCGTCATTGTCAGTGCCGAGCAGGTGGACGACGAAGCTGCTATGAAAATTGCACGTGATATCGCCAAAAAGGTCGAAGATGAGATGACTTATCCCGGCGAAATCCAGGTAACGCTGCTGCGTGAGGTTCGCTGCATCGAATATGCAAAATAGTATATTCCGGCTATGCGTAAGATGGACGCGAAATATCAAGCAACAAGCACGAAATAGTTAGCAGTTAATTAGCGAATTAGTTAATTAGAGATTGGTTAATAGGATATTAGTGCCGTTTCTAAAAAGTGAGTGTAACATTCTATACCTTCTGTCATTCCGACCGAAGGCACGGCTTTGT
>JBAQFY010000317.1:0-2109 GCA_049287505.1 Sedimentisphaerales bacterium
GGATTCTGCAGATGCAGATGCGATATTGCCACCCCACAACATCGTGCTTCAAGTCTGGGCCAAGTAGCTCACGCTATCAAACGTACGGATGCGGATGGCTTCTTCGACCTCACACGTACCAGGATCGCGCCTTGGGTGAACCTAGCATACAATGTGCCGGGACAGGCACGTAGCGGCGAGAGATAGACTGACCCGATAGCAAATCGGCTCAACATGGTGGAGCACTGGGTGAATCGATGAGAACGTTCCTAGAGTGCGTCCCTTGTTTTGTCCGCCAGGCCCTCGATTCGGCGCGACTCGTTACCGACGATGAGACAGTCCACGAGCAGGTGCTACGAGAGGTCCTTCGAGAAGCCGGCGAGATGGATTTCCACGATTCCCCTCCGGTCATGGGGCAGCACATGCACCGCCTCATCCGGCGGTTGGTCGCCGATGACGATCCCTATCGCAATATCAAGGATCGCTTCAACCGACTCGCGCTGGCGCTCTATCCGGAGACCGAGAAAAGGGGTGAGGGGTCCCGCGATCCACTGGAGACAGCGGTTCGTCTGGCGATCGCCGGCAACATAATCGATTTCGGGAGCACTCATGATCTGGCGGATTCGCGTGTTGAGGAAACGATTGAGAGTTCCCTCGTCGCGCCTTTGAGCAAGTCTGCTGTCGAGGATCTGCGCGAGTCAGCAGGCCGAGCAACAAGCATCCTTTATCTAGGCGATAACGCGGGAGAGATTGTCTTTGACCGGCTACTGATCGAGCAACTGCCCCGCCAGAAGGTGACATACGTGGTAAGGGGAAGCCCGGTGATCAACGATGCAACGATGTCCGATGCTCTGGCCACCGGTATGACGGACCTAGTCGAAGTCATCGATAACGGCTCCGACGCGCCTGGCACGATCCTCGAAACATGCTCGCTAGCGTTCCGACGCCGCTTCCAGTCCGCCGACCTGGTCATCGCCAAGGGGCAGGGCAACTACGAGACACTCAGCGAAGCCGACAAGAGTATCTTCTACTTGCTCAAGGTCAAGTGCCCGGTGATCGCAAGGCATATCGGCTGCGATGTCGATAGTCTCGTGGTGCTAAGAAGACCGTAACATGTGAGGGCTGCTCCTACCCGCAGGCGCGAGTGTGGGCAAGGGAAGGGCAAGGACAGGCAAGTCAGGGAAGAGAGGCGGGCATTGGCTAAACTGTCTTCGCTTCCTCGCCGTTGGTGCTTGCCAAAGCATCCACGATTGTGGTATAAATAAAAAGGACTATCCGCGGGCACGGTTAGTCCTTAGTTGGTGGGGGCATCTGCTAACTGGGAAGCCTGCTGACTCCAAATCGGCAGAATGCGGGTTCGAGGCCCGTTGCCTCCACCAGTACATAGAGTAAGGGTATGCCGGAACTGTTACAACTCAACAAGCCGTGTAGCACCGGAATTACCGCTACAAAATCACCTTGCATATGGAAAAGGGTGGTGAAGACCTATGCCAAACGGTAGCGCATTCCTCGACGAGATCGCGCAGCTGGTCGCGGCACGACGACGGGAAATGGCGACTACACGCTCTCGCCTGCAAGACCTAACTGCTGAAATCGAAGGCCTTGAAACCGCGGCTCGCGTGTATCGGCAAGAGCATGGCATCACGGGAAGCGTTGAACCCAACGACCTGCAAGGGAAGACGCAGGTACAAGCCCTTATCACCATCGCCAGGGCGGGGAACGGGCAGTTCAAGGTCAACGATGCGAAGCGCCTGATGTTGCAGGCTGGTTTGATCCGGAACCCCAAGAATGCGGCGTCAATCCTCTATACCTTGATCAATCGAAACGACCAGCTATTTGAGAAGGTGAAGCCTGGCGTCTACAGGCTGCGGCACACGCGGCCTTCCCCTTCCGCAATCAGCGCGGAACAGACGGACGCCGTGACACGGACGCGTGCTTCTCAGGCTTCTCGCAGCACAATCCAGGGATTGTCTCCCGAAGTTCTGCGGAAGATGCAGGGATTGAGCGACCAGACATTGTCTCCCGAAGTTCTGCGGAAAATGCAGGAATTGACCCGCCAGGCATTGCCTCCCGAAACTGTGCGGAAGATCCAGGAATTGAGCCGCCAGACATTGTCTCCCGAAGTTCTGC
>JBAQFY010000318.1:0-3061 GCA_049287505.1 Sedimentisphaerales bacterium
AATGTACGCTTCGACTTTGACGGCTTCACCCCGCCCCTCTGTCCACTTTGAGGGGCTGGGTTCACCCCGTCTCGTCTTTGACGGGCGGGGTTCAAAAAACAAATATAGGTTGTTAATTGAAATGTAAAAAAATTTTCACCGCAAAGCACAAAGTCCTCATTCTAACTTTGTGCCTCGCATAATAACTCCTCCTTAATCAAAAGTTGCAAATATTACATAAATGCGAAGCAAAATTCCACTCGCTTCATTATTGTTATTTATACCAAATTACCTATCATCTTGTCAAAAATAATATGAAAAATCCCCTAAAAAGAATGCACCTTGCATTTAACCATCTAACGAATCATTCTGAAAGGAAGCCGGACTCTCCTGCTCTCTCTTGAGCGGCGTGGTCCAGAGATATATCTTATGTTCCGCCTGGTTATTACTGGAAGTAAGCTCGACGACTTTGTCCGGCTTAATTCCTTCCATATCAAAGTCGTGCGAGACGATTCGAGAGCCGGGCCTGAGCTTTTCCAACTGCGGGATAAGCCTCACATTCAGACTCGGAAGCAGGTAAAGAGTGATTACGTCAGCCTTGCTCAGGTCAAGGGTGAAGATGTCTTTCTGCTCAATTCTAACCAGGTGACCAACGCCGTTATTCTCGACATTTTCTATCGACTCTTTTACACGGTCCGGGTCCAAGTCATACCCTACAGCCCTGCAGCCATATCTCTTGGCCGCTGTTACTACGATTCGGCCGTCCCCGCAGCCAAGGTCGTAGAGCAAATCGTCTTTTTTGACTTCCACTAACTCCAGCATTTTGTCCACCACATCCTGCGGCGTAGGAATAAACACTACATCCAGAGCACGATGTATCCTGCCCTCCATGTTTATCCCCGGAGCGTTCGGCAGGACCAGCCAACCTTCCTTTTCCGAAGACAGCTCAATTAATCCTAAATTCGGGGCATCAACGGACAATCGTAATATTGCTTTATAAGGGATTGTTGAGCCGGGCTTGCTATTCAAGGATTTTAACAAACGCGAATAGATGACTTCGTCCGGCAGTGAAACCACTTCCTTTCTGTCCGGCTGCACAGCAACTGAATGGACAGCAGTAGCCGTAAGAAACGTATTACCTCCGCTTGTAAGGCTGTAGTTTAGTCTCACTAACGGCAAATCGACCGGATAGGGATTATCGACCTCAACATAGAACAACAGTGAGGCGTAGCCCAGCTTGACGTCCTGGAATCTAAAACCTACAATTCGCGCAGTTGGCTTGTCGAAGTGCTGAACTTCATGATTTGTTTTACAACCTGCGAAAAAAACCGCTATCAATGCCAAAGAAAGAATCGGAAGTCTCATGCCTTTCATAGTCTCTACTCCTTCCAGCGTAACTTAAAGCTCATTGCTTTGTGTAAACCCCGCCCCTGCCGCAGGGGCGTGGGTAAATACAAACCATAATTATATTTCGCCGCTAAAGGATAATCAATACCAGCCCCTGGGATTATTGTCCGAAAGACTTTATGAGAATTCACCGGAGCTGAAATATGATAATAGATAATATCAGGGATTCAACCTATTGCTCGGACTTGCCTGTGTACCATTTACGAGGAACGTCTTCGCCGGTGGTTTCAGCAATCTCCGAGACATGGCCGTCCAGCCAGCAGGTCATCGATACCCCGCGATGGCGAAAACACTCTTGAACCGTGTCATGCCACTGATCTCCAGACCAAGTGCTATCGACAAAGCCGGTCCCACCCTGGCTGCTCGGACGCCATTGTGGTAAATTGATACGATCTCCGGGCCGAATGTGAAACATATCTCCGTTGTCGTCCAGCAGCTGCTCGATATGGTCCTGAAAAGCAATAACCTCGCTTTGGTGTTTGAATTCAATGTCAATATTCTGATTTGTGATATAACTATTGAGACCGTACGAGCAATATTTGAAATACTTCTGCGCCTGTTTCCCCCATGGTGCCCCCCATTCCGGCCAATCATCCACTCGTTGTGTGGCGGGGCAGCGGAAGATTTTTTTGTTCTCAGCGTATGGAAAGTATGCAATCCCCCAGTAGGCCAAAGAGTCATTTGCCTTATATGGTGTAACCTTGGATAGACGTAGATGTGCGTTATCCCAGAGACCGTTATTTGGCGAGTTATGCGTCTTGCCGTCATGGTCGTCTGCGTACATTCTCAGGGCCAGTCCTAACCCTCCAATATGTACGTTGCAGACGGCTTTTCTTGCCTGTTCCCGTGCCGCCCTTAGAGCAGGCATAAGAATCGCAAGCAGCAGCGCTATAATAGCAATCACAACCAATAATTCAATTAAGGTAAACCCCGTTAGAAAACTCCAGTGTCGTTTCCGGACGTCTGTTTGGCTTCCCGCAAAGCGGGGTCCCTCCCCGTGTCTTTCGGGCAATCTTCCGCTCTTCCGATTGGGAATTCTTATTTCTAACGGGGTGAAGGCTTTTCGCTTTTTCATCCTGTTGTCTCCTGAAAAAGCATTTTTTATTCTGTGTCTGCTTATTACGCTCCCTCAACTCCGTCAGGCCTTCTTTGATTGCTATGGAGTTGCCGGACTGATACCCGGCTGAGCTTATTACATAAAATAATACCAGAAATCACCGCTCGATTTCAAGCTTTTTCCTGTCCCCGGTGTGTGCTTACTTGCTTTTCTGCCGGGGATCTACGCTCACTTGTTTATCTATCCGGACCCCAATAATCAATAGTAAATAATCAATAATAAATCGATTTTCCCTTGCCTTTCCCCTCCTTTTCGTGTATTTTACCCCACCAGAGATGATATACAACAGGGGGCGAATGACAACTTTGAGTCAACGCGAGATTTGCTTCAAGATTTTTGCTCTTGTGACTTGTGCTCTTGTACTCTTTGTTTGCGACATACGCAATACGAAATATAAAGTGCCGGAAATTGCTATTTTTTGCAGTAGTGAATAGTTTGAAATTAGAAGGTAATGGAAATAATAGTTGAATGTCCCTAGTTTTTATAGTTTTTACTTATGCGGAAATCATATAAACATGAGTTGGGTCAAAGGAACATTACATGCGATTTAGTTATTAC
>JBAQFY010000319.1:0-4555 GCA_049287505.1 Sedimentisphaerales bacterium
CATATGACACAACGACAACTTGAAACAATAAACTTAACCGGCCAATCGGCTGGGACAGGGAAGCTATGTCCCGGTAAAACCAGCGGTTTCACCTCGTACAAGCCTGAAAAAACTCGCTTGTTTTAGGTCTAGGGATATCATTAGGCCGAAGCTTTCTGCCACAGCACCCAATATTTGCTCCATACTCATATTTCGGTTGATGCTTCTAGCGGGTAATTGCTCTCCTAACTCGAGCGCCAAAGATAAGGTTATTTCTTGTATTTGCAATCGGTTATTTTTTATTTCCGAACGAGAAATAGATCCGTTCACATATATTATTCTCTCATTATCATGCCAGGTCGAAGCATATATTTGATGGGGATTTCCAGGTACAACCATTCCCCTTGTTCGATTATTACAGGTTTCGCGGACAATATCCTGGCTTATTTCCAACCTATTTAATATATCCAAACACTGATTGCTAAACCTAACTTCCATATTATTTTCTTTCCTAACGACCCAGGCTAAGCTGTGTTTGATTTACTCAGTCTACGCCTCACAGCCCACATGTTTAGAGTTATATTTTATTCTGGCTATATATTTGTGTCCCGGAAATCTGGTCGTCGGAGGCTTGAAGTATCGCCAAGGCGCAGCTTTTCAATATCCCTTGCTACAATCTCTGCAATAATTTGCCCCTGTTCTGATAACGTCAGCAGCGGCTGTTGAACTCCGCCCGTTTTTTGACGGGCTGGGTAGCCGATCGACTCAACCTCCCGCTTCTGGGCTGGAGGTTCACCCCGCCCATCCGATGGGCGGGGTTCATTTTTCTTGCCGGGGGCCTTTCTTCTTATCGCCGTGATTTTTCGCTGTTCGGCCAAAATCTGCTCGGCTAAGTCAAATTTCGGTATTCCACCCCGCCCATCCGATAGACGGGGTTCACTTACCTCCCGGACCGCACCGGCTGGTTCGGTTGGAAGGTCATTGGAATCATTTTGTTTAACATTATTGTCCTTGCTCACCGTAACTTTCTCCTCTGAGATTTACGTAGTCTAACGGCAATACAAATATTACTCAAATCCCTCAACAAATGTACTGGTTGTAAAAAAATCTCTCTCTGTTTTGGCGACTCGTAAATTTTTACACAGCTACTTATTATATGCGTTTTACATAGACGTAATAAGCACCGAGAGAATTGCCCCTGTTATCCGTTAACCACGTCTGCAGGCGTGTCTTGCCGGCTTTGAGTTTCAGATCGAACGTTACGGCGTGCGCGTCTCCGGGAACGGGCATAGTCATATCCTCATCTGCAATTTTGAGTCGGGCCTCGGTGGCGGTAATGGCATTGCCGCCGGGGATAGCTTTGTTGATGGGCGCATCCACTTCCTTTGGCCAGCGCTGCAGCTCGAACTGATACCTGCCGTCGCGAGCAACCTCCACCACCCAGAAACCGTTGGCCTGCATCCCGCTGCGGACGGTGCTCTGGCTCCACGGCACTTTCGGACTGTGCCAATCGTGGGACATCAATCGCGTGGGATTCTGTTTGTCCGAGCCGATAATGATTTCGCAATACTCATCGAAACGCAGTGAAACATCGGCCCACCAATCTTCGTAAGCCTTGCGCAGTTTCTCAACAACCTGCGGTTGCCCGTCGGCGATGTCATTCTTTTGGCCCGGGTCGGCCTTTATATCATAAAGCTCTTTGCCATTTATCAGCCGCCAGCGCTCGGTCATAACCGCGCTTTTACGCCACTTTTCCGGATGTTCAATTCGTTGAGAATCGGTAATCAATATACGGTCAGGCCAGCTCTTGTTCTGCCCCGTCAAAAGCTGAACAATACTGTCACCATCAAACTTCACTCCGCGGGGTTTCTTCACCCCGCCCATCCGATGGGCGGGGTTCAGCCCGCACAGCTCGCTCAGTGTCGGCAGCAGGTCAATGTGGGCTGTGAGCCGGTCGATGTCACTGCCGCCCGTCAGACCGCCGCCAGGCCGGCGGATAAAACACGGCACACGATGGCCACCCTCATATTCCGAACCTTTCTTGCCCCGCATTCCCCCGCTATAGTCTCCTGAGGTTCCATTGTCGGTCATAAAAATCAGAATGGTGTTGTCTTCCAAATCAAGTTGCTTAAGGCGGCTCATAAGCCGGCCCATATTCTCGTCGATGTTCGTAATCATACCGTAAAAATCGGCCTGCCTGCTCTCCACACCTTTCTCCCTGTATGGCTTACTGTATTTGTCAGCGACATTGTAAGGCCCATGCGGTGCATTGGTCGGTATATAACAGAAGAAAGGTCGCTCCTTGTTGGCTTCGATGAACTTCATCGCCTCATCGAACCATATATCGGTACAGTAGCCCTCAAATTTTTTCGGACTGCCGTTGTGAAAATAGGTGTCGTCAAAGTAATCGTTGCCCCAGTAGTCGGGGCCTTGACCAACTCCACCTCCGCCATGTACCAATACTTCACCAAAGCCTCTATCCTGCGGCCGGAACGGGTAGTTGTCGCCTAAGTGCCATTTGCCGAAGATAGCTGTGCGATAGCCGCCCGCCGAGAAGACATCGGCTGCCGTTACTTCATCTTTGCGCAAAAGTGACCGGCCCATAATGGTATGCCATACCCCTGTTCGGTTGCAGTAGTGTCCCGTCATCAGTGCCGCACGCGTGGGTGAGCAGGTAGGGCCGACGTGGAAATTCGTCAGCCGGATGCTCTGCGTATATAGCCTGTCTATATTGGGCGTTTGAATAACCGGGTTGCCGTGACAGCCTAAGTCGCCGTAACCCTGGTCGTCGGTCATTACTAAAACCACGTTCGGGCGTTTTCTTTCTGCTGCTTTTATTTGGCTTACACCGTCACAGCCCTGCAATATCGACAGCGTTCCGGTTGAAGCCGCTGCAAAACCAATTGTCTTCAGAAAATTCCGGCGATTTAGCCGGATGCCTGTTGCCCGGTGTCGCTCCGGAAACCGTCTTTTTGTTTGCCTACCCATACTTTTCTCTACTTGCTCAATCCCCACAGAATGGGGCAAAAATCAGAAGTCACAAATCACAAATCAGAATCTGTTCTCTGTCTTCTGCTCTCTGTTCTCTGTCCTCTGTCCTGTGCAGGCCCTATAGAAAGCTGCGTAAAATCACCCGGATTAAACTGCCCTATCAGCTCATTAACATCGTCAACAGTAACGGCCTTAATCGAATTGATATCGTCTTGCACAGTACGATACTGCTCCAGATATATCCAGTTAAATCCCAGGTCAATCAGCCGGCCCATCGGCAGCTCATTTTTAATAACCAAAGCGCTTAATACCTTGTTTTTTGCCTTTCTTAGTTCATCTTCGGTTATGCCGTTTTCGGACAGATTTTGGAAAATACCACTGACCGTATTGAGTACCTTTGTAACATCGCCGGCGCTGCAGCGGATATAACTGTAAAACGCCCCTGTGCCGTCCATTGCCCCGAACTGCATCGTTGCCGTTTCCGCTAATGCTTTGTCAACCAGCTCCCAGAAAAAACGCGACCCGACATTGTCGCCGACGATAATTCCTAAAAGCGAAGCGGCAAACCTCCTCGGGTCCTGAGCGGACACGCCGGCACTCATCAGACATATATGCTCGCGAACCAGGTTTGATTTTTCAACTCTCTCTTTCTTTTTGCTGCCCCCGTAGTGTTCCAGTTTTCTTCCGACAGCTTGTTCCTGCCACCTGCTGCAGGAATTTGTGCAAATCGAACAAATTTGGTCCCACTCAAAATTGCCGGCACAGGCCAGCACTATGTTGTTCGGTGCGTACCGCCGGGTGAAATAGTCCCGCATCTGCTCAGCAGTCAAATTATCTATACTTACCTCACTGCCCAGAACACTATTACCGCAGGGATGACTGTCGAAATGCAAAGTTCTGCACCGGTCCATAACGTCAAAGCTCGGCAGGTCCTTATACATTGCAATTTCTTCTTTAATTACATTTTTTTCGATACTAAAATCGTCATCTCGCAGAGCCGGCCTCATCAGCTCTATCCACAGCCCTGTTACCTCGAGCAAATATTCCGGAAGAACAGCGGCATAATAAACCGTATTTTCCTCACTGGTAAAGGCGTTAAATTGCGCCCCTGTCCTGTCGAACGCCTCATTAACTTCGAGAGCGCTTAGCTTTTCGGTGCCCTTGAACAGCATATGTTCCAGGAAATGCGAGACCCCATTTATCTGTTTGCTCTCGTCACGTGAGCCGGTCTTGACAAAAAAACCGACCGCAGCCGATTTAGCGGATTTGTTGACCTCGCCGACTATATCTAAGCCGTTCTGCAATTGCTCTTTCTTAAATTCCATCCGTTGTCCTACTGCTGTGTTTCATAAATGTATCAACTATACCGATTTTACGATGATTGTCATTTAAGTTGTTACAAAGCCCTACCCAACAGTTACCTGCTTTGGCCCTATCGTTACAACCGTAAAGTCTTTGAACTTATTGCTTCGCAAAAAACCTAAAACCGAATCAACGCTGGTCTCCTCGATTTTATCCTTAATCTCATCCAGCCCTCGGACCCTGCCCAACACATAGTAATCGCTTGCAATCGCGCCGGCTCGAC
>JBAQFY010000320.1:0-1883 GCA_049287505.1 Sedimentisphaerales bacterium
AAGCGTAACCTTCATTGAGTTTCTGCCCTTTATAAAAGCCCAGAAAATCTTGCAGGATAGAGTCCAGAAAAAGCCAAATACAAGATTTTTGCTCAACCATACCGTTACCTCCATAAATGGTGATAAAACTGTTATATCTGTCACAGTGAAGAATCGCCAGACTAACAAGGAAGAGACAATTGGTGTTCACGGCATCTTCATATATGTGGGATTTCTGCCTAATACAAATTTCTTACGGGGCATCGTCGATTTGGACTCTGCCGGTTATGTCATAACCGATGACAATATGCAGACATCTGTCCGTGGCATATATGCAGCAGGCGATGTCCGCTCCAAAAAAATCCGTCAGATAACCAATGCCTGCGGCGAGGGCACTATTGCTGCTCTTGCTGTTCGCGATTACATAAAAGAACTCTGATGTTCTACGAGGACCTCAAAGGCAAAAGGGTTTTAGTTACCGGCTCAAGCAGCGGAATCGGTCAGGCAACGGCTGTTATGTTCAGCCGGCAGGGCTGTTTTGTCGGAGTCCACTACTTCAGGACAAAACAAGGTGCACAGAATACCCTTAAGTCAGTCAAGAAAAACAGCAACGGCGTTTTACTCTGTGCCGATGTCCGCGATGAAAAGCAGGTTATCAAAATGGTTGAGGACTTCGCCAGGGCGGCCGGCGGTGTCGATATCCTGGTCAATAATGCCGGCTCGCTGATTGACAGGCAGCCCTTTGAGACAGCAACTGTTGCTTATCACGATGACGTATATGCCACCAATGTTCGCAGTATCTTTTTGGTAACAAGGGCTGCATTGCCATATCTAAAGAAAACTAATGGTAGCATTATTAATATCGGCTCGGTGGCAGGACATCACGGCGGGGGCGAGGGTGCCGGAATCTATGCAGGCGCAAAGGCAGCAGTTGCCACCGAGACTATCGCTATGGCAAAAGAGTTTGCTCCTTACGGCATCCGTGTAAATAGTGTTCTGCCTGGATTTATCGAGACACGATTTCATAAACGGTTTAGCCCACGTCAGCGATGGAAAGATATTGCAAAGCAGACCCCGCTTGGCAGAAACGGAACCGCCGAGGATGTGGCGAAGGTGGTGCTGTTTTTAGGCAGCGATGCAGCCGGCTTTATCACCGGCGAATATATCGCCGTCAACGGCGGTCTGTGTATGAGAGCATAAAAATTGATTATTGATGAATGATTACTGATTACTTATTATCAGTTATTGATTGTTGGTTATAAGTAAGGATTAAATTAGCATGCCACTTTCAGCAAGGATGCAAGAGAAACAATGGATAATCTCGCCGGCAGACAGCCGTTCCACGCAGCTTGCCAAATCGCTGAAATGCTCGCCTCTTCTGGCACAGGTTCTAATCAATCGCGGCATAACCGATGTGCAAGCCGGCTCTGCTTTCCTGCAGCCCAAATTGACACAGCTTATCGACCCAAAGCTTATGCCCGGAATAGAACCGGCAGTCCGCCGATTAAAACAGGCGGTAAAAAACAGGGAAAAAATCACCATTTATGGCGACTATGATGTGGATGGCATCACCGGCGTAGCAATTCTGTGGCAGATTCTAAAGCTGCTCGGCGCTAATGTTGATTACTATATACCCCATCGCATCGAGGAAGGTTACGGCCTTAATGTCGAGGCCGTGCGGTTACTGGCAAAGTCGGGCACGAAGCTATTGATTACCGTAGATTGCGGCGCTACCGCATTTTCCTCTGCTGCTCTTGCCAGCGAATTAGGACTTGACCTGATAATAACAGACCATCACCAGTTCGAGGACAAATTCCCAGCCGCGGCTGCTATAGTTCATCCGGCCCTCGAAAAGAACTATCCGAACCAGGATTCTGCCGGCGCTATGGTTGCATTCAAGCTTG
>JBAQFY010000321.1:0-21845 GCA_049287505.1 Sedimentisphaerales bacterium
CATATATTGACATACCAACCCCCATTATTAACCCAAAAACAAGGATTTGCCCCTAAAATCAGAAAAAAAACCTGAAAACCTCCCAATTTCCCCCCATTTTGGAAAATTTATGTTGTGAATTTTGTTAATATCGGCTGCCGATTTTATTGCAAAGCTGCGTCCTTTTCAATCACCTTTTTTTCCTGGGCCTTTTTGAACTCAGCTAATTTTTCGCGAAGATTACTATCAGCTAATGCCAAAATTTGCACAGCCAATATAGCGGCGTTTTTCGACCCCTCCTTCCCGATAGCCATAGTTGCCACCGGCACGCCGGGCGGCATTTGTAGTGTGCTCAGCAGCGCATCGACCCCTTCTAATCCGGAACTTGAAATCAACGGCACCCCGATAACCGGTAGCGTCGTCTTCGCTGCTAAGGCGCCTGCCAGATGTGCTGCCATACCCGCTGCTGCAATGATTACTTTTATCCCGTTTTTAGCTGCCGTTTGGGCAAATTCAGCAGCTATTTGCGGCGTACGGTGCGCCGAAATTATCCGAACCACCGGCTCAATACCGAAATAGCCGAGCTGCTCAATGCAGCTCTGCATAACGTCCATATCGCTGTCTGAGCCCATTACCACTGCCACAGGAGATGATTTTTCTTTTTTAGATACCATTTGTTTTTTCTTTTTGACAAGTTACAATATTATGCAGTCTCAAATTATGCGGTAATAATAATGGCCAAGTGCCCCAAAATGCAAGTTTAAATAATGGCATAGGGTGTAATGGGATAAAATTCTGTAATTAGGTGTAATTCTGAAATTAAGAATCGTGCATCAGTTAAGGGGTGCCAAAAATGCAAAAAAGGAAACCCATTGTCGCAGGTCAGTTTTATCCAGGCCAGCACGATCCCTGCATAGACGAAATCAACGAGTGCATTGATGCAGGAACGCTGAGCGAGTCGTTGCCTGCAACGATAGTAGCGGGTATTGTTCCGCATGCCGGCTGGACTTTCAGCGGCAGTTTGGCCGCTTTGGTCTTCTCCGCTATAAAACAACAGCACGAAAAGGTCCATACCTTCGTAATATTCGGAGCCGCCCACGGTTATTTTGGCCAATCACCGGCTGTTTATGACAGGGGCAGCTGGATAACGCCACTCGGCGAGGCTGCCATTGACGAGGAGTTGGCCGATGCCGTATTGAGTGCCGGCACAGTTGTCAGCGACAACGACGCCCACAGAGCCGAACACAGTATCGAAGTCCAGGTCCCTTTTGTACAATACCTATTCCCCGGTGCTAAGATACTGCCCATTCTCGTCCCGCCGAGAGAGCAGGCCGTAGCATTGGGTAAGTCTGTTGGTAAAGTTATCAACAAAGACGAGCACAAGAAAATCGTTTGCATCGGCTCGACCGATTTGACCCATTACGGCCCGCGTTACGGCTTTACGCCGATGGGCGTAAGTGCGGACGCTTTGAAATGGGCTGACAGCGTCAATGACCAAAAGTTTATTGATTTGGCCCTGGAGCTTGAGCCGGAACGATTGCTTGCCAGTGCCGCTGAGAACTGCAATGCCTGCGGCCCCGGCGCGGCCGCCGCAGCAATAGCAGCCGCAAAACGACTCGGCAAAACCGAGGGTTTATTGCTCGCACACACCAACAGTAATGAAGTAATGCTTCGCGAGATGGGCACTACAAGCGCCGACAGTGTCGGCTACGCGGCCATAGTCTTTTAGTGGGTAAGTACATAAGTGCACAAGGAGGAAGGAAATATTGTTGAAGGTGCCTGGCAGCTTGTGAAACACAGGCGTCTTATAATAAAGAATCAGCGTCGTTTGGCCTCTTTATGGAAACCATAATAAACATAGTCAGGCAGGAAAATGATTAAGGCCAAATACAAACACACGAACATCGTTGCCCGGGAGTGGCGAAAGCTTGCTGAGTTCTACCAGCGGATTCTTGGCTGTAATCCGGTTCCTCCGGAGAGAGCCAGTACCGGAGAATGGGTCGAACGCTGTACAGGTGTGTCAGGCGCTGAGGTCCGTGGTATTCATTTGCGGCTCCCGGGTTATGGTGATGACGGGCCCACGCTCGAGATATTCCAGTACAATATAGTAGAGAAGCGGCCGGAAACAGCAATCAATCGCCCGGGCCTTGCGCATCTTGCCTTCGAGGTCGAGGACGTCGAAGCAACCAGAGATGAGGTAATCGCAGCAGGTGGTGAGTGCGTTGGTGAGCTGGTCACTGTAGATATTACTGGTGCCGGCAGAATCACGTTTGTATATCTGACCGACCCCGAGGGAAACATCATCGAATTGCAGAAGTGGGAGTAACCTTGCCGAGCGTTCGACATCAGATAGCGGACGGCGAAGGATTGACCACACGTTTACACGTGTGGTAATTTACCCCATACGTAAGTATGGGGAATATTAAAAACCGGTCTAAGGAGGTGTTTGCGTATGGGCATTAAAGCATTTATTACAGCAGTTTTTTCGTTTGCGGCGTTGTCAACGGTTTGGGCGGAATCACTCCCCGTCTATTTCGGAACTTATACGTCGCGGGGAGAGAATTCCAGTAAAGGGATTTACCGCAGCGTGCTTGACCTGGAGACGGGAAAACTTGCCAATCCGGCTCTTGCGGCCCAGGCTCAAAATCCATCTTTTCTCGAGATTCATCCCAACGGGAAGTTCCTGTATGCCGTCAGTGAGTCCGGCGTGGCCGGGAGTGTCAGTGCTTATGCAATCGACGGGGACACGGGAGAGCTCAAGTTGCTCAACCAACGGCCTTCGGGCGGTGCGGGTCCATGCCACGTCAGCATCGACCATGCGGGAAGGAACGTGCTCGTCGCCAACTACGGCAGCGGGAGCGCTTCGGTGATTCCAATCAAATCGGACGGCAGACTCGGAGAACCGACCGGCTTTGTGCAGCACGCCGGCTCCAGCGTGAACCCAGGGCGCCAGAAGGAACCACATGCACATTCCATTAACGTCAGCCCTGACGACCGCTTTGCCTTTGTTGCCGACCTCGGAATCGACAAGATTATGATTTACAGGCTGGACACTGAAAAGGGGACGATAGTTGCCAATAGTCCTGCGTTCGCGAAGGTCAGGCCCGGCACCGGACCGCGACACTTTGCCTTTGGCCCGAACGGCAAGTACGCTTACGTAATCAACGAGCTCGATTGCACGGTAACCGCCTTTGCCTACGAATCGGCTTCGGGCGCTCTGACGGAGGTGCAGACCATTACGACTCTTCCGAAAGGATTTGACGGGTCAAATTCGTGCGCTGAGGTGCGCGTGCACCCGAGCGGGAAGTTTCTTTACGGCTCGAACCGGGGGCACGACAGCATTGTGGTTTACCGGGTTGACCCGGCCGAAGGGACACTGACTTTCGTGGAGCACGAGAGGGCCGATATCAAAACGCCGCGGAACTTCAACATCGACCCGACGGGCAAGTTCTGCCTTGTCGCCAACCAGGATAAGGACAGCGTCATCGTCTTCCGAATCGACCAACAAACCGGTGCGCTTGAGCCGACGGGGCATAAAATCTCCATCGCAAGGCCGGTCTGTGTCAGGTTTCTACGACCGGCGTCGTAACGTTTCTGGATGAGCGGGCGAATTTGCCTTGACACGCTGGGGGGACGCAGAAGAATCCTTCACACTTTAGCAAGGCCGTGGTTGACTATGTGTTATGTAGAAACCATATAATCAATAGTTGGTTTGGAGAACACCGTAATGCAGACTCTTTTGTATGTGATGGATCTCTTTGGAGTTGCGGTTTTTGCGATAACCGGCTCGTTAGCTGCCGGAAAAAAACGCATGGACCTTTTCGGAGTTGTCGTCCTGGCAACTGTTACAGCTCTGGGAGGCGGCACACTCCGGGATTTGATTTTGGGTGCAGGCCCTGTTTTCTGGGTTTCAACCCCAATCTATCTGGTGGTGGCAGTAGCAACGGTGGTCGTGACTTTTTTCTTAGTTCGCTTTTGCGACCTGCCGCCCAAGCTGCTTTCAGTGGCTGATGCTTTCGGCCTGGCGGTGTTCACGGTATTGGGAACGCAGAAGGCTTTGGACCTGGGGACTTCCTGGGGCATTGCCGTAGTAATGGGCGTTATGACCGGCGTTGTCGGCGGAATGATACGTGACGTTTTGTCGGGAGAAATTCCACTGATTCTACGTCGTGAGATATATGCTACGGCGTCCCTTTGCGGGGCAATTACGTTCTCAGGCGTCTCGGTCGCTCTGCAAAACCAGGGCCTCGCGGCCCTTGCCTCGGTTGCTGTGACACTCGGGCTAAGGCTTTCTGCAATCAAGTGGAAGATGTCACTTCCTCTGTATATCTCTCATGAGGATGACGACAAATCACCAGGCGTCTACGGGAGCAAATTAGATTAAGCTCCAACTGGCTCCCCAGCCCGCCGCTTAATCTAACCCTTAAAGATTGGCAATACATGGTAATACTGAAGGAAAGATTGAATGTGATTAAAAGGTTGACGAAGCTGAGTTTCTATGGCTCAGATTTTCAGGCCGGCGAGAGCGCAAGCTTTCAACTGAGGGTCAGGGAAAATGACCGGCTCCTCCGCCGATGCTATATATGACATTGCTGTCACCAAAATCGTTATCAAACATGCGTTCTTTCTCATTTTGTTGCTCCTTTCTTGACCTGCTTCTCGTACAGGAAATCTTTCTTTATATTTCTCCTCCCTGCCTTCAGGATGGACCTCTGATTGGTGCATTCCAAATCGAAAGCACCCTGAATCCAAACCGAAGGCCGCTTAGGATAGTTTTTCATCTTATTTTTTCCGGCCTCGGTGTTTTTCCTATGTAGCCAAGTCTTCCATATCAAAATGGCAAGCCGCTCGGCAGCCAGTTCCACCAAGCCTTCTAACTCCTTCTTTTGAGGATTAAGAGGCACGTCCGACCGGTTTGGCTTTCGATAAACATCGTTAGCAAATGGTTTTTTGATCATAGCAATATTCCCTTAAGGGCGCTTACACCTTTAGCTTAAGCAAGATGGAGCTTTGAAAAAAGAAGGGGAATATTGCCATTAGAGTCAATAAGAAATTCTACCGCGGAAGTATCCACCGGTGTCATAGGGATCTAACCGTGTTCCGGGCTCTTGCCCCACACTAATAGTCTGTCAAGTTTGAATCTGTAAGTGAGCATTCTCACGGTTGAGTGGCAGACTCAAAGCCGAAGGCTTTGGGGATGGTAGTTGTGAGGAAAGCCATCCCCAAGCTTGTGCCCGCGAAAGCGGGTACTGCGCTTGAGGCTGCCACCCTTCCAAGCTATAAAATCAAATTTGACAGACTACTACTGCATTGCGCGTTAAATAGGCAAACTGCGGTCGGTGTTAATTATCTCCAATACAAGATACCTGCCTAATTCATCAAATTGCTTTCCATTCTTATGGTAAAAAGGAAGCAGCTTTTGATATTTTCTGACCTTAGTGGTGTCTTTTACCTCTTTGATTTGAATGCTTTTGGGAAGTCTTTTTTTTATGTTATGAAAAGCACCAATGAATAAAATTGCTTTCTCGTCGGTTTTGAGAGTCTGGTCTATTCTCTCGGCTATAAAAGTATCCCTTCGATTCAGAAGTGGCGTCTTTGCTAACTTATATTTTATGAATGCCAGTATTTTGCGTGTAATCGATTTAGCCTCTGTTATAGCAAGTAGCTTGTCATATTCTTTTTTCACCAGCTTAAAATCCTCCGTTTTCATTAGGATAGCCCCTTTTTGAAGAAGTCTTAAGATTAGCTCATAGTTTTTACTGCCGGCTTTCGCCGTATCCTCAGCTATTTTTTGGCCTACCTCACCGTCAGCGACCATACCGTCCTGATATATTTTCACTCCCTCGACATTCATGGAATCAAAGTAGTCCGATATGATGTTCCAAAAACCTTCAACAGTCCTTCTATGCTTTTCCCAAAGTTCCTGTCCTAAATCAGTTACCCCTCTTTTGGCTACGTGTTCGGCTATTGAGCCAAGGTCGGCACTGGTATGTATAATAGGAACATAAATCAGTGTTCTCATAAGAGCTCCTCTTAGGTTGTTGCCTCAGCACGCTCCAATCTTTTTTTGAGCTCTTCGTTGCGTTCCAGCCTTCTTTTCAGCTCTTTGCTTTCCTGCTCAATGTCTGCCTTTTTTGCTTTTGTCGAAAGGTACGAATCCTGCTGCCACCAATTTATACCCATCTCTAATGCTTTATCCACAGAAGCAACCAAGAGCCTTATTTTGATATTGAGAAGATCGATATCAGCAATCTGAATCTTAATATCTCCAGCAATAACAATTCCTTTATCCAACACCCTTTCAAGGATATCAGCAAGATTGGTAGCTTCGGTCGGATGCATCATCTTTTGTTCAGCCATTGGCTTGCTCCCTTCTGGTCAAGCTAATTTTTTGGCCTTGATAATTAAATCTGCCGTCTTTTTACGTATATTTGCAATAAAACGACAATTACCGCAATCTGTGTCTTTCTCTTTGTAATCGGGACAAGAAAGAAGCAAATCTACTTCTTCCTGCAGCTTTTTTGCAAATTCGGCCTTTTTTAAGACGTCCTTGGTATTATTAATCTCAGCGGTGATATCTTGTATCACCGGTTCCTGCTTTTGAAATATTGGACAACTTATTTTGTGGTCTTCTTTTTTCATGTGTGGGCTCTACCTCCCAGTATTACCAATTCTGCTAATAATCTCCTGGAATTCAAAAAGTCCCGACAACTTTTACACTTGGCTATATGCTTTTTGGCAGCTTCTGAGGAAACAAGAATTTCACATTCTTTCATAAGGCCCCAAGACCATCTAAGCTTTTCCTTGACCTCTGCTTCACTTGCAATCTTCCCAACCAGATCATCTATTAACTCGAGATGCAGATGTGATGAGAAAATCTTTGGCTTGGCTTTCTTTTTAGCTTTGACTTTTGCCAGCATTACATCAAATCCCCTAAAGGCCCTAAATTCAGATTCAACTCTTCGTCTTTGAGGTCGAATATTTCTTTCAGCTCTTCCATTTTATTTTCCAATTTCATCAGGGTCTCGCCCACATTTTCTATCTGCTCATCAGAGAGAGAGCCCGCCTCCACTCTCCTCATTGCCTGTTTCTCCAAAAGCTTTCTTATCAGCTCGATGAGCGTCAGCACCAGTTTGGCTAAGCCCTTTTCCACTGTTTTAGGATTGGCATCAATCTTTTTGGGAAGGGCATCCCGCGATTTTTCCATTTCTTCGATAAATTCTTCGGCTGCATCAGTTTCAACTATTCCACTTGTTATCATATTATCTCAGCTCCTACCAAAGTTTGAGACTGTGTTACCTTGTCAAAAAGGTCAGCTTGTTCGGGCTCTCTGAGGAGACCCGACTTTTTCGACAGAACTACAAAGTTATAAGCAGGCCAGGGGCCGCTAAATAAATATTTGAAATCGGGCCGGGCACTTTTTACGTGCTCAAAAGCCTCCCTGAAGTTGCTTTCCTTGTCCTTTTCTACCAGATAAACAGCATCTAAAAGCAAATTTTCGGTCTTTAGTTTTTCTATTCTTTTCTCTGCGGCAAACTTGCTGAAGGATATGTCCATAACCTTAATGAACTTATCCGCCTTTGCCTCAAACTCTTTGTCTATTTTGTATTTGTCAAATTTATCCTTCATAAACTTCTTACTTGGTGAGCTGCCCAATTCCAGCTTCTTTTGCTGCTTTTTGTTGAGAGGTTTGATGATATTTTCTTTTATCTTGTCAGCGGACCAGATGACCTTAATGCCAAACTCAAACTTATTACGGAGTCTTTCCAGATTATCTTTAAATTCCCTATAGTATCTCTGCATCATTGAAAGCAGGTTATCTCTGCCATCGATAATAGTCTGAAACCTCACAGGCAAAACAATAAAAATTTCCATAAGTTTTTCTACGACAGCCTCGTGTTCTAAAACTGTACCTTCAGTTACTTTTTGAATCGGCTGGCTGATTTCACTAACAACCACCCCTATGTCACAGTATGGGATGTTGTAGACGCCGGAGCCTTCCAATCCGTAAATTGACTCCTTTGTCTGGTTGCTGGAGTCTATTATGCCATATAAATATAGTTTCATTTTTATCTTGCTTCCTGCATCGGTCCGACAAAAGGTGAGCCTCTTAACTTTTCGATGGTTTCCACTGAGCTGAGCAAAACTTTCAGCCCCAAATATATAAGGTCAACATCGGCCACAGAAATAACCATATCACCTGATATGACTACACCCTTATCCAAGACTCTGTCCAAAATCTCCAAGAGAGTTACCTCTTTTGACTTTACCACGACACTATTCATTTTGCCCTTTCCCGCTTGAAAGCCCGCAGAAATTATATGGCGGCCATGGGCCGGTACAATCTATAAGAAACCCTTTTCCCTCGTAGTGCATTTTCAGTGTGTCAACCATGTTCCTAAAATCACCTACTTCATCCCTGTCAACCAGAAAGGCAGAGTTTAGAACCATATCATCTTCTCTTTCGGTCACTTCCTTTGGCAATAGCCTGTTTATGCGAGCCTCGAAGCTTAACTCTTTCAGCAACTCGAAACTTTCCTGGCCGCATTCATTGATTTTGTCATTCAGCATTCTTTCAATAAGCCGGTCTTTTTTCTTCTTAAGAAAATAGCTTTTGCCCGCCGAAGATGATTTAATTTCGTCCTCAATTTTCAGGATTTCTGAGTCATCGTTACCAAGATTTGCTTTTAGCTTTTCCGGGTTGCAATAAATCTTAAGGCCCCATTCCTGTTTGTGTGCTAATTTTCTTAGAATCACCTTAAACTCTTGGCCATATTGCTCAAGCACAGCTTTTAGACTTTCATCTGCGTTAAACAGGGTACTGAACTTAAAAGGTATCACACTGGTGTTGCTCATAACCTGCTCCATAATCTTTTCATGTAAGCTTGCCTTTGTCTTGACCCACTCGAAATCTGCCATATTTTTCTTTAGGCCTTCCTCACCAAATTCCTGCTGTTCAACTTCACTGACAACTGCATAAAGGCCGTTATGGCAAATAGAATAGAGGTTATTCTCCGAGTCTTCTACTTGCTTTATTTTCGGCTCGCTGTCTGCAACACAATACAGGTAAACAAGATGTCCGTTTTCTACCATCACTTTAACCCTTGATAAATTAGCTGGTTGTCAGCATGTGACCTTGACGTTCGTAAGATTCGACTTCCAGATTATCGTTTAGCCTGACTTCATAGATGTTTCTATCGTGCACCCTCGTAGGCAGCCCAAGAGACTTTAAAAAAGAATTCTCTTCATAGACTTCCGCCTCGATGTGCCACTGATTGTCAACCTTTGCTGCACCGATAACCTTTACGTCGTTTGCATCAAGAGCTTTTTGCAGGAACTCTAAAACTGTGTTTTTGGCTTCCTCTATACCGTTCATTTTCTATATCTCCTTTTCTACCGAGTTTGTAATGGCATCCAGACGGTCTAAAAGTTCATTTTCTTTCTGGTCATATTCTGCCTGGCTTATTTCATCCAGTTCAAACTGCAACTGCAATCGCATAAGCTCTTCCTTTATACGCCCTTTGTCGGTCAGCTCTTCTTGGGCCATATCGCTTAGTTTCTGGCCCATCCATATCACTCCTTTCAACGGTGCAAGCAGTATGCTGTCGATTAAAAACATCTTCAGTAATCCTCGGTATTAATCATGATGTTTACAAAATTAAAAGGAGGCAGTGGTCCGACGTACTTAAATGTCACCTTCTCACTGTATTTGTCTCCGAGCTGCTGAACTTGTTGATCAAAGTCGGTCTCCTTTTCTTTTTCTACGAAGAAAGCCGCGTTAACAATCATCAGCTCACCATAAATATCGTTTGTTTTGACTTCCGCTGCCAAGGGCGAGAAGGTGTTTATAATATCATCCTTGACAATCTGCCTTTCTCTCTGCAGAGCCTCCTCCACCATCCCTCCTATCTCCATCCGCTGGTAATGGGACTTCTCAGGAGCAACGGTTGCAATCTTTTCTTTCAGCAGCCTTATATCCTCATATTTTTCCAGGATGTTGTTATAAATAACCTCTTCCTTAAACATTGCTTTAAGGCCGAGCTCGGTCTTGTTCTTAACACTATCAAGCAGGTTCTTAAATCTATCATGCTCTTTTTCAAGTATTCTTTTGACTTTTTCCTGGTCTTCGGCAACCGTTGCAAACCTTACCGGCAAGGCTGTATATTCAGCCATCACTTTTTCAATGGCCTTTTCGTGGGCAAGAGAATTCTCACGCGAGACCCTGTATTTTTTGATTGGAGCATCGCTGACCACAGCCGAGATGCCATCGAAACACACCGTGTGTAAATCGTCACCTCGTCCACCTATCCCCAGTGGTCCGAACGATTGGGGCTGATTTGAATCTATGACACAATATATGTATTTGCCTTCTTTTGCAGCTACATCCATCTCTACTTTTCCCATGCTTCCGGATAAATGACAATATTGACGAAATTAAATACCGGCAACGGTCCTGCATACATAAACTTTATTCTGTCTTTATAATCCTCGCTTAAATCATCCATAATATTATCGAACTCTTTTTCCCTGCCTTTATCCACTAAAAAAGCTCCGTTCATAAACATCTCATCTCCGGCAGTTTCATTAAGCTTGTGGTTATAGGCAGTTCTTCTGAGTTTACTGACAATTTCCTCAGCTTGTTTATCTTTCTTCTTATCCAACGCCTGCTTGACCATTCTCCCGAGCCCCATTTTGGCTTGGGTATTCTTATCACCTTCTTTTTCCAAATCTTCCTTCAGGTCTCTTATTGCCTTATTTTCTTTCACTATCTCATCAAATATCCCCTGCATGTCTGTCCAAATACCCTTGACGCCAAGTTCGACTTTGTGCTGCATGTCGTTTAGAGCTGTTTTGAATTCTCTGTACCTTCTGTCCAGTAAATTTCTTATTTCGTCAGCACTTGATGCGATGGTGCCGAACCTTACAGGCAGCACGCTGTCGAATTCCTTCATTACCTTTTCGATCACTTTCTGATGAGCCAACATATTTTCCTTGCTTACGGTAATTTTTGTCAAAGGGTAGTTGCTCACTACCATACTCAGATCATCGTAACCAATAGTCAGAACCTCATCACCTCTTTGGCCGATACCAATAGGACCGAAGTTCCGCTCCTGTTTAGTTTCGATAATGCAGTAAATATATTTTCCTTCTTTTTCCATATCAGTCCACTGTGGTAACTAATACAGCGTTCTCTTCAAAAGCTTCTTCGTTAAGATAGCAGCCATTATCGCTGTCCGTATGATTGGAGGCTCTGTAGTAATCAAGAAGTATCTGGTAGGCCCTTGTCATATCATCGAATTTTTTCTCGATATCCGGCACATCAGGGTTTTTATCCGGATGGCAGGTTAAAGCCAATCTTCGGTGAGCTTTCCTGATATCTTTCGCTGTCACAAAATCATTGGTAAGGCCCAATCGCTTCTTGGCCCAATCTATCTGGTCGAATTGTGGCCTCTTTACCTCAAGGGTGTAGAAGCTATATGGCGGTAGCGGTCCTACACACCTAAAGTTCAATTTTTCCTCAAATTCATTATTAACCTCCTCTACTCTCCGCTCGAAGTCTTTCTGTCTGCTGCGGTTCAAAAGAAAGGCGGTATTCAGCACCATTTTGTCGTTCATAAGGTCATGGGCTTTGAAATTATCGCAAACCCTGCTTAAAGCTGATTGTATCTGTTCAACATAACCGGCCTTTCTTTTGTCCAGATACTTTTTGACCAGCACACCTACCCTCATTTGATCATCTACAGTAACACCGCCTTCTTTGCTTGAAAGCAATTGCCCGAGCTGTTTTATCTCCTCTTCGGCTGACACTTCCTGTAGAAAGGAGTTGAAATCATTTATCGTGGCGACCACATCGATTTCTATCGCGTTTTGGGCTCTTTCGAATATATCTTTAATTGTTCTGTAGCCCCTGGCCAAAATTTGCTCAACCTCCCCATCGCTTTCAGCAAAAGTCCCCAACCTCATAGGGATAATGGTATGCCTGGTCATTATCTTTTCGATTAGCTGCTGATGGCTGACAAGCAGTCTGGCCAAGGTATCCTTGGGCATATGACTGTAGTCAACTATTAGTGAGTCTTTTACTACCGCGGCTATATCCTGGAAAGAAATGGTATATGCACGGTTAGAGGTTTCGCTGCTGTTTGCAACTTCTGTAGTGTTTCTGAAGGGATAAATATCCTCAAAACATACAATCTCATCAATATCAAAAAATTGCTCTGCACTGGAGTTTATGACCCCGTAAATGTATTTGCCTGTTTTGCCCATGACAAACCCTTTCATTCTTCGGGAAGGGTTTGTCGGCCCCTTCCCTAAGACCTACGTTCATCCACCAAACGCTAAAACTAACTTAACAGCTCAATTTGAACCGCCTTCTTCAGAACTGTCGGCTTGCTCTCGGGTGCTGTCTTCGGGTTTCTCTTCTTGCTGCGGCTGGCATTTTTCTTTTTTCTCAGCTTTACACTTAAACAGGTTTTTCACTTTTTCAACAATGCTCAACATTTTAAGAACCCCCCATGCCTTATTTATTATTTTGTTCTTTCAGCATTTTTATAACTTCTTCAAAATGCTGCCTTGAAACCCTGAAATCTTTCTTTTTATCTCTGTCCTCTTTTCCTTGATTGATAAACTCTCTTATTGCAAACATAGATGCCCTGCGGCAGACAAACTCAATGTCAGAGCCGGTTCTGCCATCGGTTTCCTTAGCCAACTTTTTCAAGTCAACATCATTACCAAGAGGCTTGTTCTTTGTATGTATCTTGAAAATCTCTTCCCGGGTTTTCTCATCCGGTAAAGGTAATTCAAATAACAGGTCGAATCTGCCGCTCCGCAGTATCGCAGGGTCAACTAAATCCAATCTGTTGGTTGCAGCCAAGACCACAACTCCTTTAAGCTCCTCAATTCCATCCATTTCACTTAAGAATTGGCTTATTACCCTCTCTGTTACATGAGCGTCCGTCGAGCTTGAACCCCTTCTTGGAATGAGACTGTCTATCTCATCAAGGAAAAGTATCGTTGGTGCAGCGTGTTTTGCCTTTCTGAATATCTCCCTTACGCCCCGTTCTGATTCGCCGACGTAGCGGCTGATAAGCTGCGGGCCCTTGATTGAGATAAAATTGACGCCGCTTTCATTGGCAACAGCTTTGGCCAAGAGTGTTTTGCCGGTTCCAGGTTTTCCGTAAAGTAAAATTCCCTTGGGCGGATTTGTATTTGCCTTTTTGAAAACATCCGGGTATTTAAGGGGCCACTCTATGGCTTCTTTAAGTTCCTGCTTGATATCTTCAAGGCCACCCACATCCGACCATTTCACATCCGGCACTTCAACAAATACCTCTCTTATAGCAGATGGCTCAATCTCCTTCATAGCTTCAAGGAAATTATCCATCGTTATCTCTAATTTGAGCAGTGTTTCATAAGGAATGTCCGACAATTCAAAATCTATTTTCGGAAGGATTTTTCGCAGGGCGGACATCGCTGCTTCCCTGGCAAGCGCTTCCAAGTCTGCTCCCACAAAGCCATGAGTAATTTCGGCTAATTTCTCCAGGCTAACATCTTTTGCCAAAGGCATGCCTCTTGTATAAATCTCCAGAATTTCTAACCGCCCATTTTTATCAGGTATGGGAATAGAGATTTCCCTATCGAACCGGCCTGGTCTTCTTAACGCCGGATCAATAGTGTTGGGAATATTTGTCGCACCGATAACTATGACCTGGCCTCGTGATTCTAATCCATCCATCAGGGCTAAAAGTTGAGCTACTACTCTGCGTTCAACCTGCTTTTCACCGCCCATATCCTCACGCTTTGGGGCTATAGCATCAATCTCATCAATAAAGATTATGGCGGGGGCATGTTTATGAGCATCTTCAAAGACACTCCGCAAACGAGCTTCAGATTCGCCGTAGAATTTACCCATAATTTCAGGGCCGGTTATACTGGTAAAGTAGGCATCGGTCTCATTGGCCACAGCGCGGGCCGTCAATGTCTTTCCCGTCCCCGGTGGACCGTACATAAAAACTCCCTGTGGTGCCTCAATGCCAAGCCTGTCAAAAACCTCGGGATACTTCAGTGGCAGCTCAATCATCTCTCTAATTCGTTGGATCTGGGTACTGAGCCCGCCAATATCTTCATAGGACACTTTGGCTTTTTCGAGTTTGCCCTCCTTTGACTTTGCCCTTATTAAGGTTGTGGAACTGACCGATACCACACCATCCGGGATTGTGTCTTCTACTACAAAATCACAGGTTTTAGTGCCAAATAGTCTCGCCCTTATTTTATCACCGTTCGTTAAAGGAAGGCCTTCTATGAGAGAGCCGATGTATTTTGCATCTTTATCCTTTTGTAGCACCCCTCCAGCAGTCAAAGGGGCAAGCGTGATTTTCCTGGCAGGTCTGCCTTCGATCTTTTGGATTGTTACCTTTTCGTCAACGCCAACTTTGGCGTTCTCTCTCGTAATGCCATCTATCTGAACTATCTTTTTCCCTCTGTCTTCAGCATAGCAAGGCATCACTTTGGCGGCGGTTTTCCTTTTACCTTCTATTTCTACTATCTGGCCCACCTCCAGAGCTAAACTCTTCATATCTTCAGGGTCTATCCTGGCAATAGCCCTGCCCACATCTTTTGGTAAAGCTTCCTTTACTTTCAATTGTTTCATGTAATCGCCTCTCTTGTTCATTGCTAATTAAACAGCTGTTCTTTTAAGTTCGTCAAAGCCTCTATCCCTTTGATTTCTCGAGGTTGTGAGGGAATAATTGTTGTTTTTAATCCGTTAAATTTCATTCTTATCTGGTTTATATACTTATCTTGTTCTTTTCTTTTCTCCCTGCAAAACTTACAACCATTTGAGCGTAAAGCATTATTTATGACCAGCTGTCTAACTTTTATGCCGTGTTTGCCCAGACTATTTATCAATCTCTCTGTTTCCAAAATCGCCATATCTTCCGGGATAGTAACAGCTATAAACTCGCTTCTGCTTGAGTCACGAAGCAGACTTTCTATCCTCTTTACCATCTTTTTCATAGTCAGCAAAAAATCATCGCCTTCATCAGGGTCATATTTGCCGGCAAACGTCTCAACCACATGCCTGTACTTCCATCTCATCTTTGCCATTACCTTAATCCAGTCGTCCAACAGTCGGGGGGAAGTTAGGAGCCTTAAGGCATGGCCGGTAGGTGCTGTATCCACTACGTATTTGTCGAAGCCAGATTCGTCAATTAGATCAACCATCGTCTTAAAACCCATTACTTCATCCAAGCCGGGGATAGGCAACGCAAATACCGAATCAATATCTTCGGCATCCAGATTAGTGCCGGTTTCCACAATCTTCTTGATTTTGTCTTGGTGTTCTGTTTTGAATTTTGAAAGAGCCTTTTCTGCGTTTACTTCAAGAGCACTCAAATTTTCAACTCCCTTCACCTCTTGGGGCAGATCAGCGAGTTTCTGCTCCAAGCTGTCAGTGAGCGAATGGGCAGGGTCTGTCGAAAAGAGCAGCGTCCTGAAATCCTTCGCTAAATAAAGGGCGGTACTTGAAGCACAGGTTGTCTTTCCTACGCCGCCTTTTCCACCAAACAAGATTAATTTCAGTGGAGGTTCTTTTAGCCCTTTTAATCCCATTCACTTTTTTACCTTGATCTCTAAGATGCCGTTGTTGTAAGAGCAGGTCATTGTCTCAGCCTGTACCTTTGCCGGAAGCAGGATTTCTTTATGGTATTTCCTGTCTCCTGTCTGCGCTGAGATATCAAGAATATCCTCTTTTAAATCCAGCTTTATATCTTCCTGATTAACACCCGGCATCTCGGCATAGATTCGAATCTCCTGCTCCTCATCAAAGACATCGGTGAGAGGCTCTCTTTCTTCTTCTACCGTAGGACCTTGGGGGGTCTTTTTGACATTTCCAAACGATTCAACCACAGGCTTGCCTCCAACCGCTGTCTTTATGGAAACTCCAAATACACCTTTCATACCTTCTTTAAGGTTACTTAGGTCGATTTCGCCTTCTTTATTGATTTCACCGCCTGCTTCTTTCAACTTACCAGCTAAGTCAACCAGGTTGCCTATACCGTCTAATAGTCTTCCCAGACCAAGGTTCAATTTCCCTATGCCCAAATCGATATTCAGCCCTTCGTTTTCCTCATCTTTCTTCTTTTTATCTTTGGCCATTTTTTTATTCCTTTAACAGATTCTAATTACTTGCAAAATTACACACCATCGCAGACACACACGTTATTATTCAATATTTTACGGTCAATGTTTTGAGTGGTTTTTGAGGTGTGCTTTCATAGTCCTTGCTTTCTTGCTGCTCATACACTTGTTTCTGCAATTTCTGGATTTGTTCGTTGACACCGGCCAAATTCTTTATAACCGTGTTTCTTCTTTTGTTCAGAGCAGCAAGCTCCTTTGCTAATCTGTCTTTTTCTCTTCCGAGCACGTATAATTCCAGATGGCCCGGCCTTTTAACCTTGGGAATGGATGTCGCACCAATTGAACGCACGCTTTTTATATCACTTAAGTTTGGTAATTGCTGTATGGTTTTCATTAAATGTGCCTCCGTTCTACACTTCAATCAGACTTTTATCTTTCTGTTTATTTTCCCGCCCAATTTTCCTCTGGGCATTGGTCCCGGGAAAATCATTCTGTCCTGCTTTAACAGCAGAACAAACAGCCTCATTCCTATTAAGCTCTCCTGTTACAAGTTCTCTTACTATTTGTTTAACTCTGTCCTGGTTTGTTTTTGAGCCGACTCGGCTCGTTTCCGATGCCAGAATGTCCTGGCACATCTGCATAAATACGTTGTTTGCCCTTGAAGGTGTTAATTTTCGCACTTTGAGGGTTTTGGCAATCATAATGCACCCACGAACAGTAGGGGCAAACTCACACTTTCCGGATTCCCTCAGGTCTCGCACGATATGAACTATTATTTCTACATTTGGCTTGGACAGCTTGGATTTGGCCTGGGTTATCGCTACTTCGGTTTCATAGTCAAAGTGATCAAGGTCCATTGTTATCATTCTGTCTCTTAAAGCATCTTGGCTCCTGTGAACGCCGGCGTATTCTTCGGGATTCGATGTAAAAATTGCGGTAAAGTTTGGATGAACCTTTAAATAGGGTTCCTCCCCGTCTCTTGCCACAGGCAGATCCATCATCTTTTCCTGTAAGATAGACAGTAAGATATTGTTTGCCTCGGGGCGAGAACGTGTAAATTCATCGTAAACAAGAGTAAATCCGTATTTACAGGCAACAGTCAGGCGATTATCCACCCAGCGTTTGACCATATCCTCTTCAGTTTTTAGTACCCTTGAAATAAAGCGGTCCACCACTTTCCTGATGCGATATCCGTGCTCACCGCCTATCAAGTCAGAGGTGGTGAACTCTTCGTCTCCGTGAATCATTACCACCGGCCTTCCGACCCTACTTGCCAAGTGCATGGCCAGTGTTGTCTTGCCCGTCCCAGAGGGACCTCTTAAATGAACCGGAAAGCCCGCTTCAATGTAACAAAGTGCTCTATTGGTCAAGTCCTTTACGTAGTCTGTATCCACAAAATCTGGCAGTGGACTTGGCTCTATTACCGTCGTCATCTCATTAATAATCATTTTGACAGACCTCCTGTCTTTTCAACGTTTCTGGTCATAAGCTATCTTCTGATAAAGTCTTTTAGGGAGAATCAAAACTGTTTTTCCTTATTTCGAAATAACACCTTTTCCTTTACAGCAAAGGCAAGGCAATCCACTATCTATTGCAATTCCTGTGCCTTTACATTCAGCACATTGAATAACTTTGCCTTTAGGAGCTGAAACCATACCCTTGCCATTACATACTGTGCACGTAATCCGTGTACTGCGGTACACGCCGGTGCCTTTGCAGTAAGCACACTTGATGGCCGGCTCTTGGATGTGAACCTTGCCTGTCCCCTCGCAGACTTGGCAGGTGGCAAGCTCGCTCAACAGGTCAAACTGGTCTTTGCCCGTACCCTTACAGAACCCACACGTTACTTGGGTCATGGTATATGTTGTCTGGCTCATAATCTAATACATCCCTGAACAAGTTCCCGCACTTCCCTGGCCTTTCCAGCCAGCAACAGTTTGGCATCAGGCAGTACCCGCTGTTTTTTAGACGCCGACATTAGCTTTTTGTTTACTGCTTTTTTGGGTACTTCTTTTCTTGCCTTGGGCTTTGCTTGTTGCTTGCTTAACTGTTCTTACCTTCTGTCCAGCATCAATCTCAGGCATAATGAAACTGGCCTTTCTTGCCCTGGCCAGAGCCGCAGACATGCTTTTCCATGCTTTCTTCGCCTGAGCCATACCGGCACTGAATTCACCGATAAGCTTGTCGGCGTCACCCAGGATTCTTTCAACTTCAGCCTCGATATCCTTAATCTCTCGGGTGAGTTTAGCCCTCAGCTCCTTGGACATATGCTTGTGGTCTTTTTGGAAGCTATCCAGCATTGAGCCGACACCGGTAACCAGATTATTGACAAAGTCTGCTAAATTCTTGGCTTGTTCCCTGCTCATCTGCATATTGTCTTTGTGGAACTGCTCCACCATATTTCTGGCACTTTTCAGCATACTTTGCACGTTTTTTGACAAGCCATTCATAAAATTAGCCAGGTCTTTGGCCTGTTGTGCAGCCATTTTCTTTCTGTCCATAGAAAACCCATTGATTGTTTCATGGGTATCCGCCACCAGTTGCCCTACAGCTTTCAGCCGAACATCATTGGAAATAATGATGCTCTCTGTCAGCTCCTTCATGTCTTCTGCTATTGCCATTACCATTTCGAATCTCCTTTTTAAACCTTTTGAAAATAATTTGAGTTAACATTATTTGAACTTGTTAATTCTTTAATTTCCAACAACGGTATGTTCTCAGGTTCTCCGCTTTCTCCAGTAGGTGTTATTAAACCTTCAATCTGACTTATCTGGCCCTTGTTATTAAAAACAGGCTCCCCCTTATCACTGACAAAACGCAGCGAACCATCCCTGTGGACAATTCGGTATTCTATGTTAAAGGGTGTACCTTCACTTTTACATCTGGCAAAAGCTGCAAAAACCTGCTCTCGGTCATACGGGTGGATTATATTTTCCCAATGTTCTTTATCCGCAAGGATCTCGTTGACGTCATAACCGGTCAGTTCCTTGATTTTTCCAGAAAAGCAAATAATCTCCGGCCTTTCTGAAGGTAGGGCAACATAAGGAATTTTACCGATCGTATCGATAAATCGATGAAGCTCTTCGCTTAAGTGGCTTAAAACAGTTTGAATTTGTATCTCGTTCATTGTTATATTTTCGAGTACGTATAACGTTTTGACTTATTATTACTTTTCTGAGCCGAGGTTATGTCTAAGCCGTAGACAAGATTTTCTAACTCTTCGTCAGGAGGACTTGCGACAAAAGCGGAAATTCCATCTTTATCGCCATATAGCTGTTCTTCAGATCGCTTTGAAGGCGTAACTTGATTTGACTTTAGGATACTAAAACCGCCATTTGTAAAAATTTTCCACACACGTCCCGACAGGGCTTTAGCATATTTGCTCAAACGAATTGCTAAGGTATCAGGTGTTTCATCAAGAATTTCGTTAAATTTTTTTAATTGGGCTTTTATGTAGGCTTCCAGCTCTTCAATGTCTTTGTCGACCTTTTCTGCAAATGTTGGGCCTTTTCGAAAATATTCCAACATGGGCTGCACTTTTTTGGTTAGAGACTTGACACAGTGTGCAAAATCAACCATAGCGTTTACCTGGTCCGGTTTCATTTCTTCATAGCGTCTTTTCTTACGTTCTTTAAGCCAGTAAAACTTCGTCAGCATATTATTCAGATCCATAGTCAATTCCTTTACGAAATTTTCCAGTCTTTGCATCTGCTGATTAGCTTTTCTCTCTTTTTCCGACTGCTCCAAAGCCTTCTGGGTATTAGTTACTAAAACATTCAAGGCTTCTGACTGTATCTGGTAAAAATCTATAATGTTATTTATGACACCTCTCATAATAATGAGCTATCTGCATTTCAGGCCTCCCGCAGCTCAGCAAGACGCTCTCGTTCTGCGTCTGTGCGTTTGGCCTTGAATTCATCGAGCATATCTTTAACTTCCTGACGTCTTTGCTCCTGGCAGGCTATGCGTTCGGCCCGCTGCTTTTTGAACTCTGCAAGCATAACCTTAAAATCCCTTATTCTTAACTCTTCTCCCTTGGCTAAGAGCTCCTTAAGCATTTTCGAAGTTTGCTGTTGTCCTTGCTGGAATTCTTTGAGCTTCGAGGTTACTTCATTTCTGCTTTCATCCTGCCTATATAAAATTTCTTTAATTAGTGTTTGCAGCTCCTTGACCTTTTCAGCTCGGCCTTCGCTAAGAGCATCCTTGAAATTTCTTAAGCCTTCCCGTAATTGCTGCACCAGCTTTGTTTGTTCGTTAAGATATTTTTGAGATAATTGCCTAACTTCCTGTTCACTTTGTTCTAAATACTTTGAGATAACACCCATCATCCGGTCAAAATCTTTCTTTCGCAGGGACCCATTTTTGGCGAGGCTTTCTCTAAGTTGATTATTGATTTTTTCCCGTTCGGCCCTTGTACTGAGAAGAGATTCCTGAAAATCTTGAAAGATCTGACCGGTCGTATCGAAAAATGCTTCAACACTTTGTATTCTGCTTTCGTATGAAGATATGATGCTCTCAAGAATATTTTCTTTTTCGGCGGCTAAAGGCATTGTTTTGATTTCCCCTTTTGTGTGAACTCCTGTGAGAAGAGGTTTTTCTTGGCGAGTCATGCTTTCTGCTCCCCCCACGGCGGTGCATAAGGATGGCCCGGCAAGAACCCCCTTTTGTTACCTATCCTTACGCAGCCGTTGCGGTCAAACCAATGGCCTCGGCATACTTCAGATAGGTCTCGACTGAGGCAGCTACGACTCTGGCTTCGATGGCAAGCAGTTCAATACCTACCAAAGAGAGTCTCACCCAGGCATCAACTACGATACCCTTGTCCAGTATCCTGTCAATGACTTCAACCAGACTGCTGGAACCAATTGTTTTTTCGACTGCCATTTTAATGCTCCTTTCTTTCCCCATCAGGGGAAACTAAATAAAATAGAAACAAAAAACGCACGTTACACCCATGCGTCCGAACTTAACTCAACGGTACCCATGAGACAGGGTACAAATGGATTTCTGAGGGCTTCTTGTGAACGACTGTCTTATGTTCGGCCTTTTCCTCTTGAATCGTTTTACATAGTATAGTAATGCAAGCTGCACCAGGAGGTGTTTAAGTACACGCGTACCTAGGGAAATTTTATTGTATTCCTTAACAAAGACAGTATCAAACATCATCGCTGATATTATTCCTATGTTCCAACTCTACACTTATTAGCAGTGAGGACTAAAACGGTTATCGACCCCCCAGCAGTGAAACTGACCCAGCATAATCCCAGTTTAAAACAAGATTATCCCCTGTTTCATAATAGCGTTAGGATACTAAAAGCCGAAGACAGACATGGCCTGAACTTCGCAACAAGTAGTTTTCACTTTTATCAGTATTGGTATGTAGCTTAGAAGAAAAACCAGGGCAAAACCCCGAGACCATCCAAAGGGCTGATTAGCAATGGCGAAACAGCTATAGTAATACTCCATTGGAGGGGGATAATGTGGTTAATAATCAGATCGCCAAATCTAAGATTTTTGTTAAACTGTGGTTAACCCTTGCCGGATGGCGTACTTAGTAAGGTCTGCGAGGTTATCCACTTCCGTCTTTTACATAATCTGCCTGCGGCTTGCTTCAATGGCGTAGGGTATAAAAACTCATATCTGGGTAGAATCCGGGCGAGTAGCCAGTGGTTGTGAACGCTTTCAACTCGGATGAGCCGAGAGTAATTTGATCAGATGACAACAAAACCACC
>JBAQFY010000322.1:0-1763 GCA_049287505.1 Sedimentisphaerales bacterium
AGTGTTTGAGCTGCTCGATAGCTGCTGCTCGAAAAGTATCCCCTGCAGCCAATATAACCCGTTTCCCCTGTGAGGTCAAACCGTAGGCGAGCTTGGCAATGCTCGTCGTTTTTCCCGAGCCGTTCACGCCAACCACAAGGACAACCAGAGGGGACTCCAAGTTTTGGCGGCCCGAAGAATCTGCACAATGCCGGACGGTTAATAAACTCACCATTTCGTCCCTTAGAGCATCCTTTGCTCGGGAAACATCTGTCAACTTGTCTGTTTTCACCCGCTGCTTGACTTTATTGAGGAGCTTGTTCGTAGTCTCGACACCGACATCGGCCGAGACAAGCAACTCCTCCAGTTCCCCCCAGATCTCATCCCCGAGAGAGCTCCGATTAAAGATATTGGCTATCTTGCCGAACCAGGATTCTTTGCTTCTTTTTACTCCTGGTCCGGTCTTCTTGAACAAATCGAACAAGTTGCCTCCGTAATCGAGAATGCCCGCATATAATAACACAAGTGTAGACGGCTTTTAGCTGGCGATCTTTCGTCTTTCGAAAGAAGGTAGTTCCGGCTCTTTTCTCACGAACAAAAGAGGGTATACGATATCGCTGGTGCAGCAGGGAATCCAGACTGAGAGGAATAAGAACAGGAAAACATATGGGAGTAGATGAATCCAGTCAGCTACGCCAAAGGCTGTAAAGTAGAATAACGACGCCCAGGTACTTAAAAACACGTGTCCAAGATGTGGGATTTTGGTTGTCTGCTTCCAATGGCCGATAGCAATGCCAGCGAGTGCCACGAAATTTATCCACCATTCTTCGATGAAAGGCACATGAAACTCCATTTGGGCGTGAAGCAACGTGCCACTCAGATAAGGGATGATGGCGTCACTTATCGTGGCTATACCGATCGAGCCTGTCCAGCCAATCACAACTGCCGCCCAGAATTTAGCCTTTCTATATCTCGTGTACATAGCTGTGGTTACAAGTGCGCTCAACAGGACGTGGCCCGGGTGTGCCACAAGAAAAGCGGTTTGGGAAATATGAGAAGGTACGTTGCCAAAAACTATTATGACTAGGATAATGATTCCAGTGGCAGTGCCCAGGGCGGTGAAAGGGGCATGCTCTTTGAGTTCGTGGACTATGCGCTTGGTCATTTCTTATTTTGCCAATTGAGGCTGTTTCCTGTAACAGCGAGAGCAGAGCCCTGAAAACTCAGAAAGGTGATATTCGGTATGAAAGCCCAGATTCCGGGCAAACTCGTTTTCTCCCTGACATAATCCCTCGTCGGCAAACTCCTGAATGGCTCCGCAGTTCTGGCAGACCATAAAACGATGGCAGCCTTCAACGGCATCCAGACTACACTTCACGAATCCACCGCTGGATAGCATTTTGTGAGCCAAGTTGAGGCTGCAAAGCAAACCGAGTACGCGATAGATAGTAACAGGGTTTAGATGTTTGCCTTTGGCGCGCAAGATGCTCTGTATATCATATGGGGACAGCGGCTTTTCAGTTTCGTCCAGCACCTCCAGTACCAGCTTCCGGGACTTGGTTACCTTATATCCCCGGGCCTGCAGGGTACGAATCGGCTTTGCGACCATGGCAGTATTATACCTCATGGAGAAGTGAAATGCAACAATATTGCAATTAGTTTCGGAAATAATTGTTCCGCCACCTTGGTGATTTGGCTCAGGCTACGAGTTCTTCAAGCAGTATTATCGCAGCTTCCTTATCCAGGGGCTGGTTGTTGTTGCCGCACTTGGGAGACTGCACGCA
>JBAQFY010000323.1:0-15774 GCA_049287505.1 Sedimentisphaerales bacterium
GCATAGACACTTGGCGACCAGGTTAGAATCTGTGTCTGCTTTACATCCACAGCGCCATTAGATGGGTCCGGGCTTCCGACGCCGCCCTGAGTAGTAAAGCTCCAAACCTCGCCTTTATATGTGCCGACGGCATCGAACTCATCGACCCTCCAGTAGTAAGTTTTAGCCAATTTGAGTGTACTGGGAGTATAGGTTGAGATTCCCTGAGGAAGTCCTCCGGCGGCATTGCTCACATTGTCAAAATTGTCGCCGAAATAGACATAGTGCAGTTTCGCACCGAAACCTGCCGTCCAGCTAAGCTCAACATTGGGATTCACAGACTCGGCACCATCAGCCGGGTTGGGTGCATAGGCGGTCTTGGGAGGAATACTAAAGCTCCAGACATCACCTTTCCAGGGGCTATTCGGATCAGCGTCATTTACCTCTTCAATTCGCCAGTAGTAAGTTGCTCCTGGAACAAGGCCATCCGGATAAGGAAATCCAGGAAAGCCCACAACAATAAATGTTGCGGCCTGGTTGCCAATAAACGTGCCTTCGGCCCCGTTGTTCACATCTTCTAAATTGTCGCCAATATATACATCATGTGAGACTGCATGATCTCCCGGCTTCCAGGAAAGGCTCGCCCAGGTATCGGGATGTATGGCACCATCGACGGGCTCCGGAGCAGTAGCCTTTACTCGGGTTGATGCTCCCGGTTCAATTCCGGCAACATACTCTCCTTCATAGACATAAACAAAATCCAACCAGTGTGGAACTTCAACGCCGGCACAGAAGAACTCAAGCTTTCCCTCGTCGCTCTCGGCTTGAGAGGTCATTGTGTACTCAGCCCACTCGGTCGTCAATTGAAAGTCTGTATACCCCCAGCTAACAGAGTTATCGGCCGCTTTCATCTGGGCTCCCAGGGGACGTGGTGCTTCAGCTTTGGCCCAGAAGGTAGCAGTAAAGTCTATTCCAACCTTGAGCGGAAATGATATATTCGCCACAACGAAATGCCAGTTCTCAACTCCTATGGGGTCAACCCTAAGGCTTCTGGTGCCGTCAATAGACTCTGTATCGACGATCGTGGCGTTACTACCTGTAACCTCTTCTGGATTCCAAGTACACCATTGATACCAGTCCGGGTCATCTAAGATAACCTCATCCTCTTCAAAACTTGGATTTAGCGCCAGGTTATCAACTTGTGCATGAGTTACCGGTGGGAAAGCAACCAGCACCAAAACAAAGGAAGTCAAATAGATTAGTCTTTTACACATAATAATCCTCCTTCAGAAAATAAATATAGGTTTCAACCGAAATGTTAAAATATCTTTACAGCAAAGCACAAAATCTGCATCTCAATTCTGCGCCTTGCATAATACACATCCTCCTCTATGAAAAACTAAAGAAGTTACGCCCGCTGGAAGGTCAAATACCATAGATGCCCGACGGCGCAGGCACAAGCTTCACCAATATTATCTATACCCAATTATATATCTTCCTGTCAAGAATAATCCTACAATCAAGAGCGTGATGTGCTTGAATGGCTTCACAGTCATCATTATCTATATTGGTCATGGAGACTAAATATCCTTCAGAAGTTTCACACCGATCCCACCCACCAACCAGAGTGCACTAAGCCACATACGTATGCGCCAAAAATGGCCTCATTTTCGCGAGTGGCGCCAACAACTCGGCTACAACCAGAAGGCTCGTTATCTGCCAATTCCGTAAAAATGTCCTCACCATAAGTTATTTAATGCAAACACTTTACAAAAACCCCAAAAAATGTGAACGTTTTCAATAGCCAATACGACCTCCTGCGTCATACGTGACCTGTGCAGGTGTATTTACTCCTTCGCCGTCACCGCCTGCCGGTTTGGGTTGTTTTGACGAAATCCACCGTTACTTGCTGCCGGTCGGTCAAGTGAAGCGTTTCATCTCGAGCTGCAAGCCGACCACTGAAATCACCAACAATAAACAATATTGGACCGCCTCTGATAGATGAATTCCGAGAGCGAAAAGCTACCCTGTTGGCGGCAACGTAAATAGTCCCGTTTGCAGGAATGACTGTGCCGCCGCGGAATGTAAAAAGATGGGCGTTGGGATATTGCCCACTACTCAGTGTCCAGCCGGAAATATCTACCGCAAAACGATTGGGATTTTGCAGTTGAATGTACTGCTCATCCGGATTACCACTGGCAGGGTTGGTATTAATAGTACCGAAGTTAATAACCGTACCGACCGGTTGGGCATTGGGTATTTCATTGGCCCCGGGAGCCAAGCCATTGAATAGTTGACGCCGGCGCTCAGGTAGGTAGTAGTACTTCAGCTCTTCGACGGCTTCCGGCAACGATTGGGGGCAACAAGGAGCCGTTGAACCATTACCCCAGGCGTGCGAGCCCCATTTAGCGGCGTCTAAGGCCGCATCTGGAGCAATGAGAGCCGCCAACATATCAATGCGCGGCTCAAAATACAGTTCCTCCTCCGGCGTGTCCGGTGCCTTGAGAAATTCATCCATGAGCGTTCGTATACGGCGCAAATACATCTGTCGTGTTTCCGGGGTGTTAAAAATAGCGTCTGGCACACGGTTGTTTTTGCCGACAAACAGCCCCGTATTTGGAACAAGGTTCTCGTTCCAGTAAGTCTCTGTGGAATTCCACACTCGTCCGAAGCTCAGGTCCACGTCCCACGGCCACATCTGCCATTCATTGCTGGCGCTTGTATCGCGGTAAAGGTAGTAGTTTTTGTGGCAGCAGTCGATGTCTCCAGTGATTATGTGTACAGCGAGGAAGTTGACGACCTGCGCGACATCCACATTGTGATAGAGATATCGGCGGCGCGCTTCGCCCCCAAGGCTGAGGCCATCGTAGAGTGCCAACAAATCCGCGTTGTCTTCATACTTGCGTGTCTTCTTTTCGGCGCCATTGGTGGCGTGACTGGCATTGTTAAATATGTTGTACATCTTGTAAAGGGCTCCTTCGGCATTCAAACCCATCCGGATCAGCCAATCTTCATCGCCGTTCTCCATCACATGGGCTGTGCCCCAAAAGGTTCCGTTTTGTTGGACCCGTACCGGAAAAACCCAGTGGTAGGGACAATCCGCATCCCGATATGTCTCATAGGCCAGTATGTTGCGCATGTGCGCCTTATCCGGATAGGTCGTCATCAGGTTGATGTCATCGGCACGTGGCTGTCCCGGTGCCCATTTGAAGTTATGACCAGGATGGAAATCGATGTCGTAGCTCTTTTTTGGAAAACCACGACTGGATTGACCATGAATATTTATCCACACATTATCGTAAAACACGCCATCGTAAAAGAGCGCACAGCGGGTTCCGGCATCGGTGTTGGCGGCTTGCGGCTCCCGGATAAACCAATGCAGCACCGGTAGCGGATTAGTCAGGCTCGGGTCATCCACCACGGTCCCGCAATACTGCGGGGAATTCAGCAGATCGATGTGGGCCGGGAACCGCGATTCGCGTCCGGTTGTGTCTGTGGCCGTAATGTACCAGCGGACCATCTGTCCCGCTTTAAACCTGTAAGCCGGGATTTGCGCCCCGTAAAGCCCGTCCCCGCTTTCGCCGTCGCCGCCCGTACCATCATCCAGTAACGGTATGCTCACTTCGCGAATAAACATCGCACGATAGTGCAACATTACAGAATCAATGGGATCGAAAGATGGCTCGATCCGGGCCGTGATCTGCAGGTCATCGTTTTCGGTGGGTATGCGCGGATCGTGGTCCGTATCGGAAATGATCGGCCCCAAAATATCGATACCGATGCTGTTCGGCTTTCCGGGCGTCGGTACCGGGAAATACTGACATGACGATTCGTCTGCTGCAGCAAGCGTGGCGAGCAGCTCGGGAACGACCAGCAGGTCCGAGTCATTCGTCTGATAGTTCAGCCCCTGCACGGCCAGCAGGTTGGTACCCGCATGGAGAAAGTCGAGTTGCGGGATAGCAAAATCAACCGATTGAACAGCGATGCTGTCGGACCGATTGGTTGATGCACTGGAGTTCCAGCTCTCTGAGCCCGGGCCCGGAGCATTGTTCCGTGCCACCTCCCGCCCGTTGATATAGGCAATCATCCCATCGTCAAAACGCATACGCAAGGTCAAGGCTCGTATCGCCGAGGGATCCTCTACCACGAAGGGCACGCGAATATACACCGTGGTATTGACGTTTCGCATCGCCGAGACATCCAAACCAACCAGTCCCGGGTAATCATAACCGACACCGGTGGTGCCTGTCTGCCAGGATGAATCATCCGAGTCTTCTTGCGTCCAGGGACGCAGCGTCTCCGAACGCCGTGGGTTCGGTTCCAGGGCATAGCTACGGGGCACCAGGGCCTTGGCCGGAGCCCCGGACATTAAGAGCATTATTTCCGTAGTGGGGCCGTAAGAAACATCAGGGGCCTGTTTCGGATACCACGGAAAGAACTCCGAAACCACGGTCTGGCCGTCCGGACGGACTAATCCCAGATACTCGCCACCACCTTTTAGCTTAAAATTGGTGTGCAGTACCGCCAGGGGATCTCTCCGGTTTTTTCCCGAGGCAAAGACAACCAGGTAAGCATCGGGCGCGAGCGTCACCTCCGGAAACGCCCACTGCGTCAGGTTGTTGATGTCATCCGTTAGATACCACCCCTCCAAGTTGACAGAGTTCATTCCGGCATTGTAAATCTCGATCCAGTCCACTTCATCCCGATCCTCGTCATCAAGACCACTATCGTTCACGGCCATGAACTCGTTTATCCGGATTAGCTCCTGTGCCCGGACCATAGTAGAAGGGCTGATGGTAAGATTGAATACAACGAGAAAAACAAGAGTCCTCGAATATCTCATATAAATAGCATTCCTCCTCGTTCAGACCAGCAAACCATAAAGCACCGCTTTTAGCAGCCGATAAGCTTTATAACGACACAAGATATTATAACATACCAAGCGATATCTCACAATAGTCCCTACCCAAGGGGATCGGCCAGAGATGGGTGAGGTATGAGTTGTAGGTGATCCATCCCTCTCCGTCAGACACTCCCCGTAAAGCGGACGACTTGATGAGCGGGACTGCCTCAAAGGTAGTTGATCCAATTCACCGTGTAACTCATTATTCAGGTCATAGTCCTTACCCCAGTAATGGGTAAAGCCTAAGAAGTCAAAGGTGTGAGCCAAATGCTTGTCTCCTTAGTCCGTGTTCACTGCCCCCTTACCCTCTTACAACAACTGGATTAAGATTCGGGGAGCGGGTCAGCAAAAGAAGCAGGATTTACTCGTTCCAACCTATATAAGTGTTTCCCTTCCAAAGACGAGATATTTTTGGAGTTTCTCAAACACGATATTATTGTCTGGCGAAAAGAATTGGTAAAGACCTGCCGAAAGCGTAAAGCCTGGTCGGTTGAGAGGTTTGCATCGGTTTGGGTGGAGATCCTGTCTAAGCATAAGCGACTGTTGGAATTGCTTTCAATCTTACATTCTTTTCTGGAAAAGAACGTCTCTGAACAAAGTCTGGTTGATTTCAAGAGAAGAGCAATAGATGAACTGAAGGTGCTGTCAGAACTCCTGTGCAAGATGTTTCCTGCATTAAGCCCGGAGAAGGCCGGAGAATTCTTGGAATTACAGTTGGCCGCAGCTATTGGATTATATCAGATTACGAATCTATCTGAGATGCAGCAGAGAGTTTTGGAGTATCCCGAATTTAGGAATTTGAAGGTAGACTTCAATAGCTACTCGCAGAAAACAGTTGAGTGTTTGTTGCAGGGGCTAATGGCCTAAACGGAAGCCGTAGAACAGTGACATAGCACTCCCAAAATAGCCCTATTTTCGCGAGCTGACGCCTACAACCAGTGTGATATGGAACGACCTTTTTCAAGTCATAATATTCGATTATTTTTTCTTTTTTTCTACATTCTTTTAATGACACTTCCAGGTGCAGGCTTCTTCGACGATGAATCAGTCTGATATCCGTGGATTAGTCCACCATGAGCGGACCAGCGCCGACATTGATATTCTCCGTCATGAGCTATGCTTTCTACAAACGCGAGTTCAGCAGCAAAGCTGCCTATCGCAACCCCGGGTCGCATATCACTTTTATCGTGCCTGCACCCGTGAGTGCCAATCCTATTTCCAGTTTTCAAGTATCAAAGAACAACTTCGGAGGAATGGTGATGAAAAACAATTTTCCTATCACGCGACCTTCCTCTTTACCTTTTTCTTTTTGCGTGCCTCATATTCTACTAATGCTGACCATATGAATCCTGCCAACTCTCTGGCCACTGCCGTCGTTGCCTTGCAAGGCAGCTTGCCCCGATGGACAAGTCTACGATAACGTTTGCGTAGCCGTACCCAGGATCTATCTGCAATGTCAATAGCCCATTGAGGCTGACCCTCCCTTCGCTTACGCAATGCCGTGCTTACAGTATGACCGTGGCGATGATGCCAGGCTGCTTCGGTCAGCAGCCGTCAGGCTCGCTTGTTGCCAGTTTTAGTGATAGGACCCTTATGCTCCTTTTCTCCGCTGGAGGATTCTGAAGGTGTCAATCCAAGATAACCCATAAAGTCACGAGCCGATGCAAACCGACCAAAATCAAACACCTCAGTGATTATCGTAATTGCGGTCAGTGTCTCTATACCGTAAAAACAACGCAAAATACCTACTACTTCTCTGTAATCTTCACTTTGCGCCACTTTTTCCAGCTCTCTGTCCAACGTCTTGACGCGTTGCAAACAATGCCGCATCTCTGTAAAGTAGCAGTCAAATACTTCCTGAAGCAGCGGCTGATCAAATTTAACTGCCTCTAACCATCAAAGATGCTTTTGTGTCCAGTGTTGGCCGTCAATGAAAACGTATCCATGGCGGACAAGCATTTTCTGCAGTTGATGGCGAATTCTTTTGAGATTCTCCTGTGCTGCCCCTCTACATCGAGTCAGTTCACGAGCTGCCTCCTGTTGCTCATCCGGTGGGTAAACCTCAGTCAGCATATCTGCCATAAACAAACCAAGTAATTTCTTAGTGTCTCTGCGGTCAGTCTTTTTCCTCTCACCTGGCTTGCGGGGAGTCAGAGATGGAGCGATGACGCTGCATGTGCATCCCAATACCTCAATTCTTCGTTGCAATGTGAATCCGCATACCCCGGCTTCATAACAGAACTTTACTTTATCTGGAGCATTTCGTGTGATATTCCTGACCATCTTTCTGATTTCTGCGGGTGTATTCTTCACTGAAAATTCGATGTTCGGTGCATTATTCGGATAAACTAAAGCGACCCTATGTTGTTTCTTGTGTGTATCCATTGCTACGTATGTCATACTGTTTTCCGTGATCGGCTCCTTTCGATTGTATTCGGCTCTGTTACCGCAAGGCAATAATCCGCGATTGCTGGTGGCAACGCACCACCTGGTCGCATAAGTTTTATCGACTTATGACGGCCTTTACAATCAGGGTGCCGGTCGTTCCATATTTTCTACAACTTGACGGCTCGTTATCTGCCAATTCGAAAAAATTCCAATTCCATAAACTCTGTAATACCAGTTCTTTATAAAAATCACAAAATTTGTAAACGTTTTCAATGGCCGTTACAATCTCTTGGGCAATATTAGTTGGTTGGCCTTGGCCGACAAGTGATGATAGTTTGCAGGTGGATTATGATCGTTAGCTGGCTATCACAATTGTTCAACCAAGGCTGGAACATACCCTGAATAAAGCTATTCTCAAATCTTGAATTTTCAAGACCTTATAGTATAATAAAAGATAGCCGAAAACGACACATGTATTTTTGTTCAGAATGGGTTCAGTAATGAAACACAATAGTATGTTTTCATCGGACTCTACCTCAACGGAACAACACTATAGTTATCCTTGTTCGATCGCATTTCATCCCGTCCCGTCTTCGACGGGCGGGATTCATCGGATGTCACTATGGCCTACGTAGAAGTTTGGAAAAGCGGAAGACTTGTTACTCGTCGCCGTGTAGATGAGCAGAAAGCCCGGAAGGGATGCAGGGTACGTTTAGGCTCGGCTGGCGAAGTGCGTGTAGCCATAGGTCAATCAGAAACTCTCGGCGAGTTAGAAGTTCACATGTTCGCGGGAGAGCCGCCCCCAGCCTGGCAAGAAGCAAAAAAAACCGTGTCGAGACCACCTCATGACGAACAAAGCCTTCCGCCTCTTTCCATGGAGACTCCGGGTCCTCGTGTCGAGCAGATGGATAGATATCCTGATATCGAAGGATATAAGATCATCGAACCTTTGGGCGAAGGAGGCATGGGAATAGTCTGGCGTGCTGAGCAATTGAGCACCCGACGGCAGGTAGCCCTGAAACTTATGGTCTCTCACAGAATAGAGTCCCCAAAAGCCCAAGCTCGTTTTCAGCGTGAGGTGGAGCTGACCGCTCGGCTGGATCATCCCAACATCGCTCGGATTTATGACAGCGGCCTGCATCAGGGAATGTATTATTATGCCATGGAGTTGATTGATGGTGCACCTTTGGACCAGTACGTTAAGAGCAAGTCTTTGTCCAGAACTCAGATTCTGGCCCTTATGCAAAAGGTCTGCCAGGCCGTTTTGTATGCGCATCTGCGGGCTGTGATACATCGTGATCTCAAGCCGTCGAACATCCTGGTAAGTCCGGACGGTCAACCCCATGTGCTTGACTTTGGGCTGGCTAAAGCCTTACTGGAGGAAGATGATGCCCTTACTATCTCAGTCGAAGGTCAAATTGCCGGTACTCCTGCCTATATGTCGCCGGAACAGGCGGCCGGTCATCATAGCCAGACCGATACCCGCACAGACGTTTTCAGTCTGGGGGTGATTCTATATGAACTTCTGACTGGACACCCACCTCATGACCTATCCGGATCAATGTTTGATGTGCTGCATCGGATTACGGAAGGTAGGATAAGGCGTCCACGTGAGGTCAACAAGTCAATAGACAGCGAACTGGAGGCACTTTTGCTCAAGGCGCTTGCCCAAAATCCGGAAGATCGCTACGCCTCAGCCGGTGCGTTAGCAAAGGATATCAGCAACTACCTTAATAGCGAACCTTTGGATGCCCAGGTGCCTACTATCCTGTATTTCCTTCGCAAGAAGGCTATCAAATATCGGGTGCAGGTTGCAATAGGCTTAGCTGTATCTTTCGTCTTATTAGGAACCATGCTTGTGGCCTACACCAAAATAGTTACAGAGCGAGCTATAAGTGAATCGAAGGACTGGGAAATCAAACTAAAGTCAGCTCAGCTCACATGGCGAGAGCTTGAATTGAAGGCGCTGAGCGAGAACGAACAGGAAGCCCGTGCTGCCATGCGGATCATTCGCGATGAGTATGTCTCTGCCCAAGATGAGATTAGCCAACTTAACCACAAGTTAGGTGGCAGAAAGCCTCCGGTAGCAGTTAGACGGATCGATCTCGAGCCGGGCGCGGCCTTGGCGTCAACTGCACTGGTCAGAAAACCTCCTCTTCCAGGAGGGGTACAGTCATGGACGCTTGAGACATACGGACACCGTGGCCCTGTTACCAAGCTTGCTTACAGTCCGGATGGCAGCCAGATAGCGTCAGCAGGCAACGATGGGACAGTCCGGACCTGGGATGCAGAATCAGGGCAGTTGACGAAGATTCTTATAGACCCCAATGATACCGTCGATCTGCCCTGGTTCACAGATGGACGCGAGGCCGGCCGCTTTTCGTGGTCGGCTGATGGACAAACTCGTACGGTAGATGAAATCATCATACTATGGGAGATTGACTTACCAGATATATGGCAACCGTTACAACGAACAGCTACTGCCGTGGCGTTATCTCCTGATCGCGCTATGCTGGCCTTCGGAGATCGCGATGGCACGATACGTGTTTTGAATCCCAAATCCGGGCAGCTGCGACATACCAACATACCGGCTTGGTGTGGTCCAGTTCATTCGGTGCGTTTTTCGTCCGACAGCAAAGTTCTGGCTACAAGCGCCGGCTCGGGAACGATTTGTCTTTGGGACGCTCATAGATGGCAACCTCTTCGCAAGTTCGAGGCAGATAGTATCACCGGCGGCTTTCCACCCAGTGTCAGCACTATCTCTTGGGGTCCAGGTGATACTATCATCGCAAGGCCAAACAACCACCAGGACACTCTTAAAATTCTGGATTCACAGTCTGGCCAAGTATTGCGCGTCCTGTACGGCAATAGTCAAAAGATAGCTTCAGTCGCCTGGTTACCTGACGGCATGCTCTTGGCCGCGGGAACAATTGACGGCAAAGCCCATTTGTGGGATATCAAATCAGACTCTAATGAGCCGTTCGTTACGTTCGATGCTCGTATCGGCCGTGCTAACACGGTCACCTGGCGACCGGACGGCCAGAGTTTAATCACTGCCGGGGAGGATGGGAATATCAAGCTCTGGGAACCGCGCACCGGCAAGCTGACTCATACCTTTGATAAGCATACAGGCCCAATCACCTGCTTAGCACCGTCGCCCAATGGTAAAGTCCTTGCATCCGGAAGTCCCGATGGAACGATTCGCCTCTGGGATGTCGCACGGGGTAGGATATTCAACCTCCTGAGAAACGAGCCCCGCCCGTCAAAGACGGGACGGGGCGAGCCAAATGCTCCTCAAGCCGGACAATCTGCTTTTACTGCGGTCGCCTGGTCGCCGAATGGCACGCTCTTAGCTTCTGGGGATTCTGTCGGTAATATCCAGATATGGGACCCAAATTCGCGCCAGCCCAAGCGTTCTTTCAGGGCTAACTGCGGCTCGATAAAGTCTTTGGCATGGTCTCCAGATGGTCGCGTACTGATGTGTGGTGGGGCCGATGGCTCGGCCCGGGCATGGGATGTTAGGAATGACTTTCAGGAACATGTTGTGCTGTTACCCTTATGGGGTTCTGCCGGGCCCGGCATAGCCATCAATCGAGAAGGTGATTATCGAGGCCCGCCGGGGATTGCGGAGCACCTCATTTATGTCGTTTCGACCGAGCGTGGCCAAGAGACACTTACGCCGGCCGATTTCAATAGCCGATTCGGCTGGGTGAACGAACCCTGGCAGGTTGGACTGTATGGCCCCAGCTTGGAACAAGTAAATAGACTATACGTCAAGGCTGATGCCCAGCCTCCCTACGATGGTAACAGTTGGGGTACGGCTTTCAACGACCTGCAGAATGCTTTGAAGGTGGCCCAGCCAAATACAGAGATTTGGGTAGCCGCCGGCATCTATAAGCCGGATCGAGGGACAGGCGCACGTGAGGCGAGCTTCCGTTTGAAAAACGGAGTCAGGCTTTTTGGCGGATTTACAGGAACGGAAACGGACATCGACCAGCGTGACCCCAATCGAAACGAAACTGTTCTCAGCGGCGACCTTAAAGGGGACGATGGGCCGAATTTCGCAAATTATGATGACAATAGCTACCACGTTGTTTCAGCAAGTAACACCGATTCAAGCACGGTGCTGGATGGTTTCGTTATCACTGGCGGCAATGCTAACGGTCCCGTAGGATACGAGTGTTGTGATGGTGGGGGTATCTTTAGTACCGCAGATAGATTAACGCTCATAAATTGCACTTTCAGATTTAATTCAGCGGGCGAACATGGGGGCGGAATGTACCATGATTCCGGCAGATCGAATCTGTCACTGACCAACTGTATATTCAGCAATAACCGGGCAACAAGTCAACGCGGACACGGCTGGGGCGGTGGAGTTGTCATCACCGACGCCAAGGGCACAATGAACAATTGCACATTTGACGGTAACTTAGCAAATGACGGTGGAGGGGCATTCCTCAGAAAAACAGCCGGCTTCGTTCTGCAAAACTGCACATTCATTGGTAACCGGGCAGCAAAAAACAGTGGAGGTGGGATACGTAGCTACACAGAGAATACTTTCTCGTTGCTCAATTGCAGGTTTGTAGGAAACTCAGCATGCAACGAGGGCGGTGGTGTGTTCAACGACGGTGAGAGCAACGCAACACTGGCCAACTGTATATTTGTCGGTAACAGTGCGCGAAATGGTGGAGGGGGGATGTCGAATTGGCCGGATAAACACGGCCCCAGCCACGCAAGGTTGACGAACTGTACATTCATAGCAAACAGCTCACGCGTTACACCAGGTGGCCTCCGTGACTTCGGTGAATACAGCTCTACGCTTACCAATTGTATTTTTTGGTCTAATACCGATTCCGATGGTTCGTTCGAATCGGCGCAAGTTCACGGCGAAAGAACTGTTGTCAACCACTGTTGCATCCAAGACTGGAGCGGCCAACTCGGCGGAACCGGAAATTTCGCATTGAACCCGTTGTTTGTCGATCCCGATGGCCTCGATAAAATAACAGGTACACTCGATGACAATTTTCGGCTCGGCCTCGCCTCTCCCTGCCGCAACGCCGGAGACAACTCTGCCCTTCCCGCCGACGCGGCAGACCTCGATAAGGATGGTGACGTCAACGAGCCGATTCCATTCGACATTGAAGGAAAACCGCGTATTCTTAACGGCGTTGTGGACCTCGGCGCTTACGAAAGCGGCTGAGCTATTTTGTGCCTTTCAGAAAATCCTCTCAATAATGTTGCACCGCTTTACACACCCATTGTCGGAATGCCATAGACACTGTTTAGTTAGCTGATTACCCAATGTCATGATTTTGACTTATGGCCCTTCTTCTGACAAAGCTTAAAGGCCTGGACGAAAAGTCTATTAAGCTCAGCGGACATCCAAGGTTTGTTAATGAGCTTGGCAAACGAAGTTTCCAGCGATCCATAGGAATATGTGGTGACCTTCACATCGTGAAATACCAACGCACTTGCAATCGCAGCATAGTAGATAGCGACGGCCACGGCCCGGTCAGCCTCTGAGCGTTTCCGGGAGGCCATCTTTTTCGCATATAGTCTTATCTTCTTAATTGCACCAAGGTCCGATTTGGAATCCGTTACTACCTCACCCAGAGTTCTGCCTCCAAGGGGCATGAGATCTTTGCGTAACTGGCCGAGTATGGCTGGCAACTCCTCCACAACTGTAGCATCCAATGGCAACGTTCCCGCCAGACGAGCTTTAAGAAGCTGAGCAGTAGTATGTGTTGAGTTGTCTTTGCCTTCGTCAGAATCGGAATAGAGGGCAATACCTAAAAGGCGAGCCAAGCTTTCCGGGTTTAAGCCTAAAGTCGAATCTTTACTCATCGGTCACTCCAAAAAATTCTCAGAGACTTGAGTTAATCATTGTTATCAACAGCTATACCATATACGGCTCCTCTATAGAGTTATACGCAGTAAAACTTGTTAGATTGCGTAATTTTTTGAAAGGATTTTCATTAAATCTTGAATTTCTTGTTTGACCTCCTCGTCGGAATCAACGTGCTGACGAACTCGGCTGCTCATAGCCGCCTGAAATCGCCGTTTTACAGTTACAATCATATTTGACACCTTCGCCTTGCCCTCAATTCCAAATCGCTTACAAAGCTGGGAAACTGGTTGGGATTCCACATCACCCATGATCGGGTCTAATACTCTGGCTTGAAAAACTTCCCAATGGATTCTTTTTCCATCCTGAATGCAGCATTTCTTGACCTCGGCAAGCACATCGTCCATGAGCACTGAGGCCCAAACGTAAGTGAAGATATCCTCGGGTTTCATGTCCTTTGCCGCTAAGGACATTGATTCTTCATCGAACTCTTCCAGCGATACTATGCTGTCCTTCGGATGGCGTTTCCCTGCCACATTGGCCCTGTGGACACTGGTGATGTAGTGGTTCAACGCCGTCAGCAGAAATGTCCGGAATCGGCCTTTTGCTTCGTCAGCCTGCTGGACTATATCCTTCCCTAATACTATTTCGTGGAAGAAACCTTGGGTCAGGTCCTTAGCAGGCTCGTTGCCGTAGCCTTTTCGTCTAAGGTAACAATAGATGGGTTTCCAATACCTTTTGATAAGACCATCGATGACTATCCTCCGCCGGGCCTCATCATGCGTCCTGGCATTTCGAATCTCAGACCAATGTGTCGTCTGAAATCTACTTTTCGTTCCCCCCATGGATGTCTTGCCTGACCGCCTCATCTGATTGTCGCCTGACAAATTAGTTTTTTGTTCGTATCTTCTATTAGCCAGTATAGATTTGCGAATATCAAAGACAAGCTGTCATACTCCGGGTCTCAACGACCGCTGAGAAGCCATTCTAACACATGTAAGTTGTATTTCAATCTCAAAGTGGCAAACCCATCCAACACAGTTTCAGAATCTAAAATCTGAACTGCTGCGCAAGCCACAGCTCTTTCTTGCGTAGAAAGAAGTAGAAAGCGAACAACATGACTTGCTGAGTCACAAAGGTAAATAGAATGTGGGATGTGTAAGGCATTGGGCCGACCCATTAAGCCGGATGAATGTAAGGAGGTGATAGCAAATGAATACTGGCACTTTGAATTCGCTGGACATGATGATTCGCACAAACGATACAGGACAAGCACAACTGACCAAGTTTTTCCAGTCCCCCGAGATTAGAATGTTTATTCACGACTTGCGTCATTTAGTACAAGCTATTGTAGGGTCAGTCGATACGCTGCAAATGGCGTTGCAGGAACATGCTGCAGATCTTGCTGCGAAGTCGCTGGATCGGCTTAGGCAGAACACAGACTTGGCTGTTGACATGCTTGGACATTTCGGAGCAAATCCACAGGTAAACGATGAGCAGAGCACAGAATGCGATGTGGCTTGGGAAATTGAGCGTGTTGTAGATTCACTTGCACCATTACTGAAACAAAATGGAATAACCGTACACCAAAAAGCATTATCACCTACAATTGCCGCGATACGCAAGACAGACTTGAATAGGTTACTATTGAACCTTCTTCTTAACGCAATCGAAGCAACAAATAAGCCAGATGCTCCAGTTACCATTACAGCCGGAGCAACATCTGACGAATCGGTACAGGTAACCGTACAGGACAACGGCTATGGTATCGACAAGGACAAACTTGCTAATATCTTTGACGATGGGTATACGACGAAAGCACGGCGAGGTAACAAAGGCCTCGGCCTTGTAATTGTCAAGCAGATTATGGAAGCGTACCGCGGGACTATCCGTGTACAGTCATGTCCGGGCAAAGGCACTCGATTTATGGTTTGGCTTCCAAGGATAAAAGGGCAGCGCGGAAGCGACTATTAGTAATCCAGTCATTTGACCGAAAGGAGAAAATGTTATGAGCCCTCAATTAACAAATAGAAAAGTACTAATAGTAGATGATGATTTCGGTTTCGCTACCGACTTGAAAACGTGGCTTAGCAGGGAAGGATTTCAAGTTCACGTCGCACAAGTAGGCCGGGCCGCAATTCAGTTTCACAGGCTGTACCGACCGTACACGGCTGTGCTCCTGGATTTGCATATGCCCAAAGTGGATGGATTTGAAGTGCTCAAAGAAATCAAGAACACAGATATAGGCACCCGTGTGGCTGTGCTCACAGCAGATGCCACTGCACGCGACAGGGCAAACGCTCTGGGCGCAGACGCGTTCCTGGTCAAGCCCATTAACAGAAAAGCCATATGCGGTCTCATCCAGCAGTTGGCGACAACCACGTTGAGTTAAAATAGAGACTCCCTGCTGATAGCTGTTCAACTAAGTTCCAACTCGCAAGAGTTTGACAAATTCAGACGGGGTAGCAAGTTATTACTATTCTCTCATTACCTCTCTTACTTGCTAAAATCTCTCGGGCTGGTCCCACTAGGCCTAAAACAAGCGAGTTTTTTCAGGCTTGTACGAGGTGAAACCGCTGGTTTTACCGGGACATAGCTTCCCTGTCCCAGCCGATTGGCCGGTTAAGTTTATTGTTTCAAGTTGTCGTTGTGTCATATG
>JBAQFY010000324.1:0-7572 GCA_049287505.1 Sedimentisphaerales bacterium
GGGGGAAACTGCAGATGTTTATGTGCCGCCCGGTCATAGTATTGTCGTGCGTGCCCCGGACCGGGCAGATGGGGCAGAATCCCGCAAGCTGATATTGACGGGCGACGACCACGACTTTGACAATACCCTCTATTTAGCACCTTATTTGCAGCAGCAGGTCAATATCCTTTACATAGGCAGCGACAATCCCAACGATTCTAAGGGGATGTTGTATTATGTTCGGCGGGCCTTTGGTCCCACCGGCACACTGGAGCCTCGTGTCATTTCCCATCCGGGCGAGGCGACCATCGCAGCAGCAGACATTGAGACGGCACATTTGATTATTACGGCCGATGCGCTCAACCAGGAGAACCTCGTTTCCTTCCGCCGATACCTCGAATCGGGCCGAACAATACTTCTGGTTATGAAATCCATCGATGACACCAAAACCCTGGCAGGCCTTGCAGGCATTGAAAACATCAAATCTGAAGAGGCCGATGTTGACCGACTCGCCGCGATGCGTCGCAGCGGGTACGCCATGCTCGGCCGGATTGAATTCAAACATCCGCTGCTGGTGCCTTTCTCCGAGCCTCGCTTTGGAGACTTCACCCAGATTCATTTTTGGAAATACCGACGGATAAATATTGAGGAACTGCCTTCGCGGAGCGATGAAGCCACTTCGGCGGAGTCTGCTTTGCCAGACGTTCGAGTGTTAGCTCGTTTCGACAGCGGCGACCCAGCCTGGTTTGAGCTGCCTGTGGGACAAGGCTCGCTGCTCGTAATGACCTGCGGCTGGCACCCGTCAGACAGTCAGCTCGCGCTTTCATCCAAATTTATTCCGCTGCTTTACTCAATCCTTGAGTATGGCGGAGCTCTTGCAGGACAGCAATCACAGTATTTCGTAGGTGACCATATACCAATACCGCATTCGATAAAGGCCGGTGGCAGCCTCAAAGCCGAAGGCTTTGGGGATAGCAGGAGAAGCCATCCCCAAGCTGCGCTTGAGGCTGCCATCCCTGGTAGTCGAGCCGTGAACTTGCAGGTTCGCAAACCCAATGATTCCCTGATTAGTCTGGATGCCGGCCAGCAGGCCTTTACGCAAACGGACTTGCCTGGAATTTATGCCATTGAGTCGTCCACTGGGAATCACCTTTTCGCGGTTAACCTGCCCGCCAAGGAATGTCAAACAGCCCCCATGCCAATTGAAGAGCTTGAAAGGTTTACTGTCTCGCTCACCCCGCCCCTCCGAGGGGCTGGGCGAGCCGGGCAGATAAGGCGTTACGACAACTTTGCCGGATTGGAGTACGAGCAGAAAGTTTGGCGGTGGGTTTTTATTGCATTGTTGGCTGTGTCGTTAATTGAGCTCTGGCTGGCGGGCTGGTTGAACCGTCCGCCTTCTAATCTGCAGGGAGAACAGAAATGATTGAAAAAACTCTTCGCAAACGACTCCGACCAATAGTGAATCGCCGAAGGCGTCTGCATTTAGCGTGGAGATTGGCAGCTTATTGGTTTGTTTCGGGACTCATAGGTATCGGTCTGATAGGCGCTGATTGGCTCTGGGGATGGAGAGCGCCTATTGCAAACTGGGCACTTTGCATCTCAACAGTGCTTGCAACGGTTTTGGCCCTATACAAATTTGATAGGATGAAACCGGACTACCGGGCCGCGGCCCGAAATATTGAGAGGCAGAATCCGGATATGCAGGCGCTGCTGTTGACCGCGATAGAACAAGAGCCGAAAGCACTCGGCGGTCAATTAGGTTATCTTCAGGAACGGGTCATCGGTGAAGCTCTTAGACATGCAGCTAAATACGACTGGCTGCGGAGCGTGTCATCTAAAAGCCTCTTGTCGGCACATTTGGGCGGGATTGCAGCGCTATTATTTATCATTTTGGCACTGTCGCATCTGTTACCGTCCACGCCTTCTCTGTTCAAAATAAATAGAGGTGTGCTGGCCGGCAGAAATTATAATATCACCGTCAGCCCGGGAGACACGACCGTGGAATTAGGGACTGCAGTAGTTATACTGGCGCGGTTTGACGGGCTGGTGCCCCCGGAAGCAGAACTTTGGGTCGGCCCATCTGAACCCCGCCCCTACGGCAGGGGCGCGGGTGAACAGGACAAACAGCAGGTTGCCCTGACTAAGAACCTTGACGACCCTGTGTTCGGCGGTCTCATTCCAGAGGTCAATAACAACCTTCTCTACCATATCGAGTACGCGGGCAGGCGAACGCGCGACTATAGAATAAGCGCTTATGAGCACCCTGCACTCCAAAGAGCCGATGCGAAGATTGTGTATCCTTCATATACAAAACTGCCCGAAAAGGTCGTTAGGGACACACGGCAGGTCAGTGCGGTAGAAGGGTCACAAATTACCCTGACGTTTATTCTTAACAAACCGGTGACTACGGCACAGCTTATCGCCCAGGACCAGCCTGCTCTCAATCTAATTGTCGATGATGAGCGTCCAAATACCTATACCACTTCAATCACCGCAACGCAGAACCAACGATACGAGCTGCACCTAACTGATGCCCAGGGGCTGACGAACAAGATGCCGCCGCGGTTCGTGATTGATGTCCATAAGAACCTCCCCGCCGAGCTCAAGCCCTTATTTCCCAATCGTGATGTGCTGGCGTCTCCTTTAGAGGAGCTGAACCTGGAGGCTGAGGTCTCGGACGACTATGGTGTTACCGGCTATGGGCTGAGTTATACTCTTGCAGGCACACAGAGCGGAGACATCACGCTGGGTCGGTCGGCGGAATCAAACGAGAAACAACGGATTCAGCACATGCTGGCGCTGGAAGAGCTTGATGCCCAGCCGGACCAGTTGCTGACGTATTCCTTCTGGGCAGACGATGTGGGCCCGGACGGCAAGGTCCGCAGAACCTCGAGTGACATGTACTTTGCCGAGGTACGTCACTTCGAGGAGGTATTCCGCGAAAGTCAGTCATTCCAGGACCAGCGCAACCAGGACCAAAGCCAAAGCGGCGAGCAGCAGGGCCGGCAAGGTGAGCAGCTTGCCCGCTTGCAGAAGCAGATAATCAGCGCTACGTGGAACCTCAAGCAGCAGGCCGTTCAATCGGGCGGAGTCGATGACCACAAAGAAGACCTCGATGTCGTCCGCGAGTCGCAGGCTGATGTGTTGCAGCAGGCCCGGTCGGCTTTAACACAGGCCGAAGACCCGCCTGCGATTAAAGCGCTGCAGGAAGCTACAAAGTATATGGAGACGTCGCTTGAGCATCTGACCGAGGTGGTGGAATCCGTTTCGGCAGCAGAGCTGACGCCGGCGTTGGCCGCGGAGCAATTGGCCTATCAAGAGCTGCTCAAATTGAGAGAACGCGAGCATCAGATCGCACGCGGCCGCGACGCAGATAGAGGCAGTAGCGCCCGTTCGGCCCGCTCCGAGCAACAATTGCAGCAATTGGAGCTTACACAAAGGGAGAATCGATATGAGACAGAGCGGTTAGCCCAGTCTCAGCAGCAAGAGGCCCAGCGTGAGGACCTTCAGGTTCTTAACCGTCTTCGCGAGCTGGCACGACGGCAGAATGAAATGAGCAATAAGCTCAAAGAGAATCAGGTAGCGCTTCGGCAGGCTCAGACCGAAGAGCAGAGGCAGGAAATTCGCCGCGAGCTCAAGCGTCTGAGAGAAGAGCAGTTAGAGGCGCTTCGAGACGTTGACGAGCTCCAGCAGCGAATGGAGAGGCCTGAGAACCGTCGGCGTATGGCCGAGGCAAGAGAACAGCTCGGTCAGAGCCGCTCAAGAATCCGTCAGTCCGCCGAGGAGCTGGAGCAGGAGATGGTCTCGCGGGCCGTCACTTCGGCCACGCGTGCACAGCGTGAGCTGGAGCAGATGCGTGACGAATTCCAACGCAGCACCTCCGGGCAGTTTACCGAGCAGATGCGCAACATGCTTGACCAGGCGCAGCAGCTCGACGAGCGTCAAAAAGAAATAGCTGATGGGATAAAACGTCAGATGGATTCGGAACGGAAGACACTCGCGGATTCCGGCGTGAACCGTGAGCTGGCGGAGCAGGTCGGACGGCAGAGAGAGAGTACCGAGGAGTTGATTGACCAGATGAAAAATGTGAGCGAGCAAGCGGAGACTTCCGAGCCGCTGCTTTCGAAAAAGCTCTACGATACGTTGCGCAGGGCAAGCACTGACAATGTTGACAGAACGCTTGAGGCGACCGGAGAGCTGCTCAGGCGCAGCTTCCTGCCGCAGGCGCAGGAGATTGAGCGACGGGCCGGTAAAGGTATCGAAAACATAAGGGAAGGTGTCGAAGAAGCTGCCGGAAATGTGCTCGGCGACGAGGCTGAATCGCTGCGTCTGGCCCGTCAACAGCTCGATGAGCTGATTAGACAGGTTAACGACGAGGTTGCTCGTGCCGGCAATGTGGGCCAGCGGCAACCCAGCCCCTCGGAGGGGCGGGGCGAGATTGACCCGAACGGTCCGCTCACCGGCAGAGATTTCAGGCAATGGTCCGACCGTCTCCGCGATGTGGAAGAGATGCTCACCGAACGCGACTTACGCGACGAAGTGGCAAGGGTCCGAGACCGTGCCCGCGCGATCCGGGCCGAGTTCACGCGTCACGGCAAAGAACCACAGTGGGATATGGTACGGCAGCAGATTACCAATCCGTTGACCGAATTGCGTAAACGCCTCAGCAACAAGCTGGCTCAGCTTCAGTCGGACGAGGCGCTTGTACCTATCGATCGCGACCCGGTACCCAGCCGTTTTGCGGAATTGGTGCGAAAGTACTATGAAAACTTAGGAGGCGGCGATAGATGATATTGCTTGGGTCAATCACAATTCCTGCAAGCCCGTGGGTTTGGCTGGCCGTGCCTGTGTTAATTGTGACGGTTATAATATTGGTTTGGTCATACCGGCGCTCAGCGGAGATAGGTACAGCTCATAAAACCGCTTTTTTCCTGAGACTTTTAGGCATGTTGGTGCTGGTACTGTGTTTGATGGAGCCGTTGTGGAGTGCCAGACGTGCCAAATCCGGCGCTAATCTGTTTGTTGTTGTTGCTGATAATAGCAGCGGTATGAATGTTCGGGACCACGGCGTAAGCCGAAGCCGTGGAGAAATCCTTCAAGCTGCGTTAAAAGTTGACCAGGGCGAAGCCCTGGACTGGATTAAACCTGCCTTCGGCGGGTCCGATTGGCTCAGTGCTCTGGCTGATAATTTCCAGGTTCGACAATACGTGTTTGATTCGCGGTTACGCCGAACAGCGGACTTTTCAGAGCTGATTTTTGACGGCAAGGCCTCTGCTATCGGCCTGACCTTGCGAACAATTGCCGAACGCTACCGGGGCAGGCCGTTGGCTGGTGTGCTCTTAATGACCGACGGCAATGCTACGGATATGGCTGAGCAATTCTACGATTTGTCGGGTGTGCCGCCGGTTTACCCGGTCGTGATAGGTGGTTCCCGACCACTAAAAGATATCTCCCTGACAAATGTTTCTGTCAGCCAGACGTCCTTCGAGGATGCCCCGGTGATGATACAGGCCGACGTTGAGGCCTCCGGATACGCCGGCAAGACCGTTACGGTGGACTTGCTCGAAAACTCAGGCGAAGTGGTGGAACGACAAACACTCAAAATCTCCAGGAACGATGAAAAACAGGTATTTCGTTTTAATCTGCGACCGGACAAGACCGGTGTTTTGTTCTATCATCTTAACGTTGCAGAAGAAATCTCGCAGGATAGATTGTTGGAGCAACATGAAGCACCATCGGAAGCGACACTGGCCAACAATAAACGTACACTTATTGTGGACCGTGGCAAGGGGCCATACCGGATTCTGTACGTAACAGGCAGGCCGAACTGGGAATATAAGTTCCTGCAACGGGCCGTTAGTGAAGATGAGCAGGTGCAGCTTGTGGGACTGCTTCGTGTCGCAAGACGGGAGCCAAAATACGATTGGCGCGGACGCGCCGGTGAGGTGAGCAATCCACTGTTTCGCGGATATGATAACAAAGATGAGGAACAAACCGAGCAGTATGACCAGCCGGTTCTCGTGCGCCTTAACACACGTGACAAGGCGGAGCTTCGCGATGGATTTCCCAAGACAAAAGAAGAGTTATTCAGCTATCACGCGGTCATTCTCGATGACATCGAAGCAGAGTTTTTCTCGCAGGACCAAATGAAACTGCTTGAGGAGTTCGTTGCCAGGCGAGGCGGCGGGTTCTTAATGCTCGGCGGGAAAGAATCGTTCCAGCAGGGCGGCTTCCATCGCACGCCCATCGGGCATATCCTGCCGGTCTATCTGGACCGGCAGGCCCGGCAGGAAACGGTAAATCGAGCCTATTTGAATCTGACTCGCGAAGGCTGGCTGCAGCCGTGGGCCAGATTGTGCGACAATGAGCAGAATGAACTAAAGCGGCTCCTGGAGATGCCTGCATTTCGTGTGCTCAATTGTGTGCGGGCCGTCAAGCCGGGTGCGCGAGTGCTCGCTACCGTCGGCGACGACCCGGCTCAGCAGCTCCCGGCTTTGATTGTACATAGATACGGTAACGGGCGGGCAGCGGCACTGACTATCGGCGATATTTGGCGATGGGGCATGAAACAAACCAAAATGCGTGATGACATGAATAGATTCTGGAGACAAACGCTTAGGTGGCTGGTCGCAGATGTGCCGAATCGGATTTCCTTCCAAGCTGCACATAAACAAGACCAGATAAACCAGCCGGTTGTCTTGCAAGTTCGGGTCCGCGAGAAAAATTTCGAGCCGATGGATAATGTTTCGATTGCTATAGAAGTGCGTGACCCCCAGGCTCAGAAGCTGCAACTGACTGGCGAACCTGTGCTCACTGAAAGCGGGCTGTTTGAGGCCGCGTACATTCCCCGTTATAACGGCAGCTACTTTGCCCGGGCCGTTGTGAACGATGCCAATGGCCTCGAGGTCGGCGACGCAACGACCGGATGGGCTGTCGATCTTGAAGCCCATGAGTTTCGGTCGCTCAGAACCAACCGCCCGCTGCTTGAAAGAATTGCTCGTCAGACCGGAGGTCAGGTTATTGAGCTTGACGCGTTAGACGATTTTGTTCGCAGTCTGCCCAGTCGGGATGTCCCGGTCACGGATACCTGGGTCAAGCCGTTGTGGGATTTGCGGGGGATATTACCGGCCGCTTTCCTGTTTATTCTGTTGTGCTTTGGCGGCGAATGGACTCTGCGCCGCTGGAAGGGGATGCCATGAAACTCGTAACAATACTGTTCGTTGGTATATTGATTGCGGATATGCACGCTTCTCCGCAAGGAGTCCTTATGACTGACAGGCGTGTCGATGTGGCTGTTTCCTCAGAAAATAGCGCGGCCTATCAAGACTATCAAAAGCCCACCGTAATAGTTGTTATTGGTGCTGCCGGGGCCAAGGAGTATGGGGCGCAATTCGCCAAATGGGCCCATCTTTGGGAGGAAGCTTGCTCAAAAGGAGATGCGAAATTTGTTTCAATTGGATTAGACGAAGTTGAAGGGTCAAATGACCATACGAAACTACGAAAGACACTGGCGGGTGAATCTCAACAAACCACCGCTGCTTTGTGGCTGGTCTTAATCGGGCACGGAACTTTCGACGGCAGGACGGCGAAATT
>JBAQFY010000325.1:0-3522 GCA_049287505.1 Sedimentisphaerales bacterium
TACTAATCTGATTAACGTCTACTCGGTATTTAATCTCATTGTATTGACCTTGCCATTCCAAAGGTCCCACTTGGCCAAAAACGTGGCAAATCTTGACATGCTTTAATTGTTCTATAATCTTTTCTTCACAAATACCGTTGAAAGAGTTAAGAAGGCTTTCGTATAGAAAATGCTCCAAAGACCTGTCATAATTAAATGTAATAAAGGTTACATCATTCTCACAGAAGCGAGTATAGTCCTCTTTTCTCACGAGCTTGTCCGTCAGTTGTTCGTATAACCACCTATACCAGTCTTGATTCCTGTTCTTAGTTTCTTCTCTGAAACGGCTCGCATGTTCAGCTGAGAGAATTCTGAAAATGATAGCCCGTCTTCCTTCAGCGCTAAACTCTGGGTTCCGAGCCAAGAACAGGTCTATTGACTTTGTTGTTGATTTGCGGAACTTGTCTACGAACTTTTTTGCCTTGTCCCGTGCCTGAGATATGATTGGACTTTGTAATCCTTTGGCCGTTAGGTAAGCTTCGCAATCAGCAACGTGGTCGGTAATTATCTGTTCCCGCAATTCTCTGCCCGAAGGAAAGCCATAGGGACAGCTTGCCCCTGCACCCAAGACAAAAACGGAATTCTGAATCATTAACTTTTCCCGTTCAAACTTGCCCAAAAAGGTTTATGAAAATAAACGATAAGTCCGACAAAAGATGCAGTAAGTATAGCCCAAATTATTCTTATTATGTTATCAAACATAATAGCGATACTCTAAAAACAATACATTTGCTTTGCAAGGGGAAAACCTTTATTTATTGGGCTTTGATTGTTGCAATTATTGGCAGGCCAATGGTATGATATAGGAGCGAGTTTTTTTTGGTTTTGATTATGGCGAGAATGAATGGGTATATGTTGACGTATGGCGCTTTCGGGACGGACCCCCCAACGCCCTTCGGGGTTAGGGGGCTAAACAGGCGCCGCGATGAATCGTGTCGTTAGATAAGGTGAAGGATGGGCGGGGCGTTGGTTTTAGAATCTTCATTATGGTGGTGATTGTTTGGTATGTGATGACGTATGGCGCTTTCGGGACGGACCCCCCAACGCCCTTCGGGGTTAGGGGGCTAAACAGGCGCCACGATGAATCGTGGCGTTTGGTGAGGGGTGGGCGAGTGTGAGGGACGCTTGGGATGGAGAAGACGGTTGGTTATATGGTGACCTGGACTACGTATGGGACGTGGTTGCAAGGTGACAGGCGAGGTTACGTAAGGGACGGACAAGTATTGAGAGAGGACAAGGCGTTGCATGACGCCAATCGAGGGCGGTTGGCCCAAAGACCGGTCAGGCTTGGCAAAGAGAATAAGGCGGTCGTAGAGCGGGCGATTTTGGGCAAAGCGCGGAGAATAGGGCAGAGTATCCTTGCAATATCCGTGTGTTCGAATCATGTGCATATTGTGGTCGGGTATGATGGGAGGCCTATTGAAGAGACCGTTCGAAGATATAAGAATGCAAGTACGGTGGCCTTGAGAGAGAAGGGATTGGAGGGGAAGGTTTGGACTCGGGGTTATGATAAGCGGTTTTGCTTTGATGAGGCGTCTTTGGAAGAGCGGATTCGGTATGTGAAGGGGCACGATTCATAGAAATACGAACAAAGGATTTGATGGTCGCTGGTTGTTTGGGGGGAGAACCCCGGGTGGAACCCGGGGCTAAGCGAGGCGGAGGCCCTGGCGGTGCCAGGGCGGTTTTTTAATTGACCCCCAAATAAATCCTTCGACTCCTTCGGTAGAACTCAGGACATGCTTGCTAAGGACAGGTTTGGGGGGTAAATAGTATTGCGATTGCTTTTGTGCCTTATAGGCACATAAGCTCTTAATCAACGAGGCCAAGCTAAGGGAAACGTTTCCTCGCGAGCGTGGGCGTCAACATGGCCATCCAGGAAAGCGCAATTGCCTTTTCCTCCGAGCGGACTCCCGGAGGGAGCATAATGAAAACCAGCGATAACATCCCAGAACTGGCCCACGCCTTCGGGGCCGGGCTTGATGAATTGATAACTGCCCGTTTGGCTAAGCCATCCTTCTATCATAGAATCGTCACCTGGAATCATGTACGTATCGTTAAGCCCGGAGACATTATATCGAGTATCAACTAAGGCACTTTCCTCGGTGAAGGAAAACGTTTCTGCAGGACGCTTGACTTCGGAGAGCTTCATCACTCTCGATTTTTTGACGCCACTATCCGGGCTGCCCAGATATGCGTTCATAGTATAATTGTACCAGGGTATATAGTTCTTGAGATTGCCGGCATCGGCTTGATAAAAGTGGTCCTGGGAGGCAGTGTGGGCTATGCGGGAAAAAGTAGGACAGATGAAGGCCCGGGCATCCTGCAAATAAGGGAAAAAAGGGCCCGCATATTCCGGATGGTTTCTAAGAAACAAGTCCCCATTGCACCAACGCAGATGGATTGGACTGATGAGTCCCGCCTCCACAGGATAAGGTGTCGTCTGCGAAAAATAACAACTGCCTGGATTACAAAATGTGTCGTCATTATCTGTAGTGTACATATATATCCCGAGCGTGTAATTTTTCAGGTTGGCTTTGCATGCAGCGCGCTGTCCCTGCTCTCTGGCCTTGTTGAGGGCCGGCAGGAGAATTGCCATTAGAATGGCAATAATCGCAATTACCACCAACAACTCTATCAGGGTGAAACCTTTTCTTTTAACCATCGCGGCCTCTCCTTCATAAATGTCTATTCGATATTTTCTATGTACAAGCAACAGAGACATCAATAAGCTTTCTATGCTAATTATAACAAAACTAACCTGAAATTACCACTGTTCCGAATCTTTTTTCTGCGAGTTTAGCCGCCAGAGCTGCTTAAAACAAAGAAATTTCCCTATAAGACACATTCTTACCATAATCCACCATCCTTTTCCTGCTCGCCCCGACCCGTCACCGACGGGCGGGGCTCACCTTAATCGGAATTTGTGTCCTTTTTCACCCCGTCCCGTCTTCGACGGGCGGGGTTCATCTTCTAAAAAACTTTGCAACAGCAGCTTAGGCACTTTATAATATGAGCCAGAACAACTACCATCTATAATGTTTTGGAGCATATTGGTCCTGTTAATTTGTGGTTTGACGGAGGCAATATTATGGACGTATCGGTTACCTTGACTGTCAATGGAAAAGAGAGGACCGTCACCACCCATCCGGCACGCCCTCTTCTCGATGTCCTGCGGGAAGAGCTGCATCTGACCGGAGCCAAGTACGGGTGCGGCGAGGGCCGGTGTGGTGCGTGTACTGTGCTGATGGATGGCAGACGAACCCTCTCCTGCGTTACACCGGTCGCTATGGCTGATAAAAAAATTATAACAACAATCGAAGGACTTGCCGACGGCGATTCCCTTCATCCCGTTCAGCAGGCGTTCCTCGACGAGGGCGCCATTCAGTGCGGCTATTGTACGCCCGGTATGATACTAAGCGCGGTGGCACTTCTTAAAAATATCCCACAACCTACAGATGAACAGATTGCCGAATGGATGAATGG